>JABFSP010000120.1 GCA_013140565.1 Ignavibacteria bacterium | reverse complement strand
AAATACCAATAAACATTTTTTTTCTGTAATGTCCGCTCTCTGAGCGTACATTTTGTTTTCATTCCCGTTGCTACCAGGTCCTCTGATACCTGATGGTTTATGCAACCCCTTCCAAAAATCCCAGAAACTTCCGCTTTGCAACAGGCAGTATCGTCTGCTGATATGAAAAGTTCAGTTCTGTATCCAGCATATATATTATCTGGTTTATTATATCATCTGATATCATGTAATTCCGCAATATTTCATTGGGTATTGTTATCAGCTTCATTTCACGGTTACCCACTTCTTTGGTCTTTAATATTTTATACAGATTCCTGCTGTACTTAATTATCCTCAACAGTCTATCCCTGTTATCAGGAAGGATAAAATAACCTTCGGTGTTATGTTTGCTCATAATACCGATGGATTCTATCTTAATGCTCTCATCCACAAAATCATAAATAGCCTTGCCCTGCTCCATAACGCGGTTAAAGTGCGCAAAAGCCCAGTGCATAAGGTCAAAGCTTTTTTCAAGTTCATCGTTTATGAGCATCATCTTCTCATCCATTTCCTCTTCACTAATGGCATCGGTATATTCCTTATTGAATATCCTGTTATGGTTCTTCATAATATCGCCCAACTGCATGTATATATTAATTAACATTTGGTAAGTGGGATAGAGCCTTGTTTCGTTAAATTCCTTTTCACAGAATTTGAATTTATTCAGCAAAAGGTATTTGGAGCTTTCGAGATCATTTATGCCGGTAAAATCTTTAATGGTGATGTCAATTAATTTGTTATCCATATGATTGGTAGTTTAGTTAACAAAAAATAAATGACTGCTTTATAAAGCCGTGACCGTTAAAAAGTGTTACCTGTATATTTCTTTTGTATATCTCCTTAGTGTAATTTTAATGAAGTTTTCAGCATTTGTCAAGGGCATAATTAAAAAATTGTTTGGAACTAACAAAGGATATCTATGTTAAAGTTTGATTACCATTGAACCATTCTTTTAGTCTCTCAGCAGCTTTTCTACCTGCACGTTTTGCAAATTCTTCGTAATCATTCTTTATCATAATTTTAATATTATCAACTGAGCCAAATTCTTTCAGTAATTTCTGTGCAGTGGTTTTGCCGATACCTTTGATATCTTCCAGTTCGCTGCGGAGTGTGCGCTTATCGCGCAACGAGCGGTGGAAAGTGATCGCAAACCTGTGCGCTTCATCGCGGACGCGCTGAAGCAGCTTAATCCCGCTTGATGTTTTGGGTATCGATTGCGCCTCGTGAGCACCCGGCAGAAATACTTCTTCCAGCCTTTTAGCAAGTCCGATAATATTAAGATCACTCAAACCAATATCACCCAGCACCTTCACGGCGCTTGATAGCTGGCCCTTGCCGCCATCAATAACGATGAGGTCCGGCATTGTGTCAAAGCTGGGGTCGGGCGTGTACACCTCACCCCCATAACGCACCATTGGTGCGTTATCCCCCCTCTCCTGAGAGGAGAGGGGGAGTAGAATATTCTGTAATTTCTTATCACCCGGTATTTCGGGATTATTGCTTTCATTTTCCAGAAGAGGGGATGAGGTCAACTTTTTAACTTCATCCTCATTCAACATTTCCGGGTTTTTGCTCCCCTCTCCTTTTAGGAGAGGGGTTGGGGGTGAGGTCAAAAAAGCATTTATCTCACCCACCACTTTATCCAGCGAGTTCATCACATCACTGTTAGTAAACCTTAAGAACACATACCCGATGTTTTCAAGTTGTTCCTGTCTTATTCTGTCGTATTCTTTGTTATCTTCTTCTTCGTGTATACTTCCGTCAATTTCAACTATCAGGTATTTTTCATGGCTATAAAAATCCACAATATAATAACCTATCGGGTGCTGTCTTCTGAATTTAAAATTACCTGCTTTTTTGTTTCTTAAAGCACTCCATAGTTTTTTCTCAGCATGTGTTTCTCTTTTTCTTAAAGCCCGTGCTTTTTCTTTTTGGTAGGGGATATCGGGTCGGATCACCTCACCCCCCGTCCCCCTCTCCTGAGAGGAGAGGGGGGGTAGAGTATTCTGTAATTTCCTGTCACCTAATAATTCTGGGACTTTGCTCCCCTCTCCTTCCAGGAGAGGGGTTGGGGGTGAGGTTATCATCTTCTTCTCAGCCAGTTTCCTGAACCTTCTGAAAATAACTTCGCGCATTGAGGCAAAGTCATCGGGTCTGCCAACTTCGTTCAGGGCACTTTGTATCTTAAACTTGCGGTAATCATTTTTCCTCGGTCTGCCATCCATAAAAACTACCATCGATGCCACAGTATCAGTGCCCTGGATATTGGAAATATCGTAGCATTCAATTCTGCGGGGGAGTTTTGTGAGTCTGAGATCACGCTTTAATGATGTAACCGAGTTAGGTATGAACTCGCGCTTTAAGCGCTGAAGCTTAAGTTCATCAAGCATATATCTTGCATTGGCTTTAACCATTGCAAGCAATTGTACTTTTTCGCCGCGTTTGGGAATTTTGAAATCAACTTTTTTGCCGAAATTTTTTATGAACCACTCACTGAATGCTTCAATGCTGTTCTCGCCGGTATCAGCGTCTTCGGGTAAATGAATTTCATCGGGTATAAATGAGTTCTCGCTGTAATACCTGAATATCACATTCTCCAGAATTTCGCCGGGCTCTTTATCTTCAACGGTATCTATGTAATAATGCCGTTTGCCTATTACCTTGCCGTCACGGATGTTGAGTATCATAGCGCAGGCATCATCTTCTTCCTTCACAAAATTAATTATATCTTTATCCAGAAAATCTTCAGATACAATTTTTTGTTTTTCTGTATATACGGTCAGTGACTCGATCCTGTTCCGTATCAACGCGGCTTCTTCAAACTTTTCATTTATTGCCGCATCGCGCATTTTTGCCTCAAGCTCTTTTATCAGCGAAGCGGTTTTACCATGCAGCACCTTTTCAATTTCACCCGTCATTTCATTATATTTCGCCTGTGATACAAGTCCTTCGCATGGTCCTTCGCATTTGTGGATGTGATACTCCAGGCAAACCTTGAACTTTTTCTTCTCAATAGCTTCATGTGTAATATTCAGACTGCATGTTCTGATCATAAAAAGCTCGCGCAGCATTTTGAGCGAGAACTTCATATTGCCAACATCAGTGTATGGTCCGAAATACTTTGAGCCATCATTGCGCCTTTTGCGTGTGGGGAAAACTCTCGGGTATGGTTCATTTGTAATTACAATGTAGGGGAAAGACTTATCATCTTTAAGATTAACATTATATCGCGGCTTAAGCTGCTTTATCATGTTCATCTCTAATATAAGTGACTCCACTTCGCTATCGGTATTGATAATTTCCACATCACGGATAAGGGATATCATTTTTGTTAAACGCGGACCCACCGGCTTCGCCATAAAATATGAGCGCACACGGTTGCGGAGGTTCTTAGCCTTGCCAACATAAATTATCTTGCCGTTCTTATCCTTAAACTGGTAAATTCCCGGGGTAGATGGCAGATTGCCAAGCTTTATATCCAGGGGATTTCTTGGTGCATCAATTGTTGTATTTTCGGTGTTTTCTTCGTGCATCAGTTTTAATAATAGTAAAGATTGTTAATTAGTTCGAAATTTTAAAGTCTAATTTATGTCAAAAATTCATAAAATTATCTCATTGTAAATCATATAATTAAAGAAATATATTCTCGGCAAATCTTGACAAATTCAATTTCTTATATTAAATTGCATTCAATAATTAAACAATGTTCAATATATAAACGAGGTTTACATAAATTGGGAACAGAAGACAGAAAAGAACGCGAAAAAGAGCAAATGCGGCAGCTCATCATAAAAACTGCCATGCAGTTATTTATTGAAAAGGGGATGGATAATGTTTCTATCCGCGCCATAGCTGAAAAGATAGAATACTCACCCGGCTCAATTTATTCATACTTTAAAGATAAGGGAGAGATTATCCACGCTATTCATACCGAAGGATTTGAAAAATTGTATGCGCTGCAAAAAACGCTTGATGGTGTCGAAAATCCGGTGGAGAAGCTTGCGCAAATGGGCAGGCTTTACATGAAGTTCGCACTGGAAAACAGGGACTACTACGACCTTATGTTCATAGCAAAAGGCGTAGCCGAAAAAATTACTGAAAAACAGGAGTGGGAGGTTGGCAACCGCTCATACGATTACCTCCGTGAAACAGTTAAAGCATGCATTGAGCAAGGGTACATCAACGATCCAAATGTTGATGCGGTAACTTTCGGTATATGGGGATTCGTTCATGGCATGGCGGCTTTAATTATCCGCGGCAGATGCGCCATGATGCCTGAAGAATTTATTGAACAAACAGTGGCAGGCAGTTTGAGATTTATGTACACACATTTAATTACTAATAGTAAATCATAATTTTTTGTAGGCGGCTGGCTTAGTTTACCCCATGTGGGGCATGCCGCTAAAATATTAAGTTTAAACATGGCACAAATTATCAAAGGAAGAAAATTCGCGAATGTAAAGGGAGACTTTGTCGTATTCCTGATAGGTATGAGGGTGAACAACTGGCTTATGATACACAAGTGGTTTCCGGTTGCAATGGCTATGCCAAAGATGATAAAGGAGCTGTATAAAAATCCGCTTAGCGGATTCATGGGCGAACAAAGCTGGTTTGGCAAGACAACAATATCAGTGCAGTACTGGAAATCATTCGAACATCTGGAATCGTATGCGAAGAACAAAGATATGGAGCACTTCCCTGCATGGAAAGCCTTCAACCTTAAGGCACGGCAAAGCGGTGTGGTGGGAGTGTGGCATGAGACATCTAAAATATCACAGGGCAGCTACGAAAATATATATGTAAATATGCCACTCTTTGGATTAGGTAAAGCAGGCTCTGTGAATGAAGCAATTGGGAAAAATGAACACGCAAAAGAAAGATTTGAAAACATTTAATAGTTAAAATAATATGCAAACAATATTAGGTTCAACCGGAATTATAGGAAGAACACTCGCAAAAGAGCTTGCGCAATATACAAATAAAATAACGCTTGTTAGCCGCGATCCAAAAAAAGTAAATACAGGTGATGAGCTTGTTAAAGCTGACCTCTTGAACAGGCAGCAGGTAATTGATGCTGTTAAAGGATCGGATGTTGCTTACCTTACCGCCGGGCTGAAGTATGA
>JABFSP010000345.1 GCA_013140565.1 Ignavibacteria bacterium | reverse complement strand
CCAGAAAGGGTCTGTAGCGGAAGTACTTGCAATGGCAAAAGCTCAGAATAAGCTTGTTATGGTTGATGTTATGACCGACTGGTGCAAATGGTGCATTGAGCTGGATAATAAAGTTTATGCAAAGAAAGATATATCTGACTTTGCGAATGCCAACCAGATAAATTACAAGATAGATGCTGAAAAAGGTGAAGGTATTGATTTTGCCAAAAAATATAAAATTCAGGGTTTTCCTTCAATATTGTTCTTAGATGGCGACGGCAATGAAGTTGACAGAGTTTATGGTTACGTTCCGGCGAAGGATTTCATGGAAATGATGCAGGACTACAATAAGGGAATCAACACATTTTCATACCTGAAAGCGGAAGTAGAAAAGAATCCTTCAAATATTGAGGCTTCATTAAAGCTTGCTGATAAGTATTCAATGTACAGTGAATCTGATAAAGCCAAAGAGCTGTTGAATAAGATCGTTGAAATGGACGGTTCCAATGCAGGCGGAAAAACTGATGATGCAAAGTTCAGGCTGGTATTGTTTACTGAAAAAGAAGAAAAAGCAAAACAACTCGAAGCATTCATAAAGGATAACCCGAACAGTGACCAGTTGAAGGATGCTTATGTTGCTCTTTCAGAGACATATTATTATGATCTGAGCGATATGCCGACTTCAGAAAAATGGTTCAAAGAAACATTAAGCAAATATCCCAATGATGAAGCAGTGGGCTCAAGCTATGGACAGTATATGAACCAGGTAGCAGTTGGTTTTGCTGATAAAGGAACGGGTCCTGAAGATTATAATAAAGGCTTAAACTTTATTCAGACTGCCCTGCAGTATGTTGCAGGTTCAGTTAACGAAGCAAGTTCATATTACATTCAGTCAAAGCTTTATTACAATCTTAAGGAATACACCAAAGCACTCGAGTCAGTTGATAAAGCATTAAAGATATTTGACAGGAAACTGTACAGAGACCATAAAACAAAAGTAGAACAGCAGTTAAGCCAAAAATAAAATGAAAAGGGTAACGCTTGTAGCTTTTAAAGCCCTCTTTTTAATTGTATTGTTTGCTGTGATATACCAGATGGTGAACAGCTCGCTGGATATATATAACAATTTTGCATATGATAAAGCTGTTTTAAGATACACTCCTTACGGCTATGTGCCGCTGCTTGATGATCCTAACAATTACCACAGCAGCAATGCAGATGTTAAGGGCGGTGATTTTGTGTATGTTGAAAACTGGGAATCTGCCGATAACGGCAGTGTAGTTTTCGCAAAGGTTAGATCAAAGCTAAGCTCAGGCTATGTGAATAACAGGATGCTGGTTGAGACAAATATTAACGTGATGCCGATAATTTCTGTGTTAATGTTGAGCCTGATCCTTGTTTTTACTGTGAGGAAAGTATATTTGAAGATCCATAATATATATTAAGGAAAGAACAAATTGTATTCAGCTAAAATAAAAGTAACGCTTCGCAAATCGATCTTAGACCCGCAGGGCAAGGCGGTTGAACACTCAATTCAAAGCCTTGGCTTCAACAATATTCTGGATACCAGGATAGGGAAGTATGTTGAACTTAAAATAGATACCAAATCAGACGAAGAAGCACGTCTAGTGACGGATGAAGTTTGCAGGAAACTTCTTGCTAACCAGGTAATGGAAGATTATGAATTTGAAGTTGTAAGCGTAAACGGAAATTAATAAGCAGGTAATTAAATCAAATGAGTAAAGCAAAATTCGGAGTAGTGGTATTTCCGGGTTCAAATTGCGACCACGATGCATATAATACTTTAAAGCATATATTAAACCAGGATACTGAGTTTTTATGGCATAAAGAGAGCTCAATCGGTGACAGGAATGTAATTATAGTGCCGGGGGGATTTTCCTACGGTGATTATTTACGCTGTGGAGCTATTGCAAGGTTTTCACCGATAATGAAGGATGTTGTAAAACACGCCTCGAACGGTGGAGTTGTAATTGGAATATGCAATGGTTTCCAGATCCTATGTGAATCAGGTTTGCTTCCCGGGGCGCTATTGAGGAATGCCAGCTTAAAATTTGTATGCAAAAATGTTACATTGAATATAGTTAACAAAAACACCATTTTTACCAGTTCATACAATGGCAACGGGAATGTAAAGCCCGGCAAAATGGTTGTGCCGGTTGCCCATGGTGATGGGAATTATATCTGCGATGAAGATACGCTGAAGTCACTTAATGATAACGGGCAGGTTGTATTCAGGTATGAAAACAATCCGAATGGCGCAATAGATAACATTGCCGGCATTATGAATAAAACAGGCAATGTACTTGGTATGATGCCGCATCCTGAAAGAGCCAGTGAAGGGATAGTTGGCTCAAGCGACGGAAGGTATTTGTTTGAAAGTGTAATTAATTCAATTAACTAAGAGTTTTAATTAATAAATGTTCCCCAAAACGGAACAATGGAGTAATAAAATGTTTGGATTAGGTCCGCAGGAAATAATTTTAATCTGTATCGTAATTCTTGTGCTCTTTGGAGCCAAAAAGATTCCTGATCTTATGTCAGGTCTCGGCAAAGGTATGCGGGAATTCAAAAAAGCGTCGAGGGATATCGAATCTGAGATAAACAATGCCGCAGGCGATGAAAAGAAGCCAAGCTAAGAGTGAGCTTGTTTACTGAATAATAAACCTCTAAGCTGAAGACAATCTTTTGATGAATATGTATAATGATTACGCCGAATTAAGAGCTGAACTTGGAGCAGGCAAAGTTTCCTGCAGGGATATTGTAAAATTTCACCTGAGTAATATAGAAAAAGGAAAGCATTTGAATGCTTTCCTTTTGGTGTTTAATGATGAAGCGTTAAAACGCGCTGATGAAATTGACGCAAAGTTGAAAGCCGGAACCGCAGGCAGACTTGCGGGAATGGTTATCGCGGTAAAAGATGTACTTTCACTAAAAGGTTACACACTTACTTGTTCATCCAAAATACTTAAGAATTTTGAAGCACTATATACTGCAACCGCTCTTCAACGATTGCTGGATGAGGATGCAATTATTATAGGTAAAACAAATTGCGATGAATTCGCAATGGGTTCATCCAATGAGAACTCTGCTTATGGCAATGTTTTGAATCCATTGGATAATACCAGGGTTCCCGGCGGTTCATCCGGCGGCAGTGCCGCCGCTCTAGCAGCGGATATGTGTATGGTTTCTCTTGGTACCGATACTGGCGGTTCAATTCGCCAGCCTGCAGCTTTTTGCGGTGTTACGGGATTAAAGCCAACATACGGCAGAATTTCGAGATACGGGCTAACAGCATTTGCTTCATCATTTGATTCAATCGGACCTTTTGCCAAAAATATTCACGATGCCGCATTGGTACTAGAAGTTATGGCGGGTAAGGATAGTAATGATTCAACTTCAACAACTCATTCTGTAGATAATTATTCTGCTGAACTTGATAATATTGATGTATCCAAATTAAAAGTTGGTTTTGTTTCTGATCTTGATGAAACAGGTTTGCAGGCTGAGATTAAGGATTCAATGAACAAAACCCTTGAAATGTTAAGGGCTAAAGGTGCTGAAATAATTCCAGTTGAACTCCCTAATTTGCAATATTCAATTCAGGCATATTACATATTAACAACAGCCGAGGCATCAAGCAATCTTGCCAGGTATGACGGCGCAAGATACGGGGTGAGGGCAAAAGATTCCGCAGTGCTTGAAGATATGTATGTTAATTCCAGGACCGAAGGTTTTGGCGCCGAAGTAAAACGCCGCATAATGCTTGGCACATATGTGCTTTCACACGGCTACTACGATGCGTATTATAAAAAAGCACAGAAGGTGAGACGTTTAATAAAAGAAGATTTTCAGAGAGTATTTAAGGAAGTTGATTTTATTCTTGCGCCCACTACACCCACAACTGCTTTCAAACTTGGTGAAAAAACAAGTGACCCGCTTGCAATGTATCTAAATGATATTTACACCACATCCTCAAATTTATCAGGTAATCCCGCTATAAGTATTCCTGCAGGAAAAGATAATTCCGGACTTCCGATTGGTTTGCAGATAATTGGCAGAGATTTTGATGAAGCGGGAATATTAAGGTTAGGAAATTTTATAATGAAAAACTTTTAATTTAAGCGTAATTATTTACCTGGAATGCTTCAAACTCTTCTATACTTATTTCAATTTTCTTCTTTAGCTGAAGATAAACAACTTCTACCGGATCACCCAAATACCAGGCCTTACTCTTCTTTATCTTAAAATTCTTTAAAATATCAGAATCCAGTATACTTTTGACCTTGCTCAGGTCATCCGGGTTATGAATAATAAACCCTCTTATCTCGCACTTACCGGTAAATAAAAAATAATCGATCTTAAAATTAATTGAAATATTCTGTAAGGCGACGATTGCCTTTTTTAATTGTTCATTTGTCATAATTACAAAAATACCTATTATTATCCATATTTTAAAGAGAAAATTAAAACCATGGTATTGCAAAAATAATCGGCCCAATGACTAATTTCTTAATATTTCATTTATTATTATTGAAAATTCCAATGAAAAAAATAAATATAGTATGCCTTGGCGGAAGTATGGAGCAAAAGTCTTCAACCCTGGCTGTTTTAAAATATGCATCTGCCAGTCTAAAAGAGCTTGGCGCTGAAGTGTATGTTTCAGATATCAGAACTTTAGAACTTCCGGTTTTCAGTTATAAAGCCTTAAGATCTTTGAGGAACCGCAAATTCACGGAACTGGTAAAGAAAATTAAGAATGCTGATGGTTTCATTTTCGCCTCGCCTGAATATCACGGCTCGGTTAGTTCGGCTTTCAAAAATGTAATAGATTATCTTGAAGTACTCTCTAAAGAAACCCCCCCGTATTTGAGCCTCAAACCTGTAGGCTGTATAGCCTTGGGTGGTGCTGAAAATGCCGGGTATGCTACATTAAGCGCTATGATAAGCATAGTACATAACCTCCGCGGGGTTGCAGCGCCAAACAGCCTTGCAATCGGCTATGGCAGCTCACTTTTTGACAATAAAGGCAATTTGAAGAGCGAAGTGATAATCAAAAGAGTAAACAGGCTGTCTGATGAATTATTTTTACTCGCAAAGAGATTAAAAGATTAGAAGATTTAATGATTAATTTTTTCTAAATTAGAAAAATACAGAATGAAAAAATTGTACAATCGTAAAAGAATATATATCAGCCTGATAC
>JABFSP010000089.1 GCA_013140565.1 Ignavibacteria bacterium | reverse complement strand
TATTTTAATTGAGCCGGTCAACCCTGCAGGTTTTTCTGCATAAATATTAATAAACAAAAAGCGAGAAAAAATTTTTACTTTAAACAGCTTTTATATTTTTTTGAGATATGATCATTCTTGAATATTGATATCCATTTTTCAAATGATAACAGGAATTTCTTGAGATGCAATTTCAGATCGTCATCAGTTAAATTCAGATCTTTATCAAACTTATCCTGTATTTTTGAAACAAGTATCTCGGGTTTTTTCATATCTATCATATTTGTGAACAATGCAACCTGCCTTAAATGCAGTTGTGAGCGAATTGTACCGCCCATTCCCGCAGAGCCGCCCATTATTGCTATCGGTTTCATGTTTAATGGCGAGCAGGATGCGGGCCTCGAAGCCCAATCGATCGCGTTTTTCAATACTCCCGGTATTGAGTAGTTATATTCCGGCGTTGAAAACAACAACCCATCGGAGTTTGAAATTGCTTTTTTAAACTCAACTGCTTCCTGTGGAAAACCGGCTTCTTCCGAATCCTGATCGTAAGCAGGTATATCCCTGATATCAAAAATTTCAATTTCAAAACTCTGCTGAGCAAGATCCGCTGCTGCATTCAATAACGCCCTGTTATACGAATTTTTTCTTAAACTTCCGGGTATTCCTAAAATTTTCAATGCGGTATCTCCTTTCTGATGTTTTGATCGTTTGCTGTTTTTTTACCTGAGGTCACTCATTATTCACAATTAGCGGTTTACCTTTTTCTACAATATAAGTGGCGAGTTCCTTTGCTGTTCCGCTTCCGATATTTTTCACCAAATGCGGCGTACCTGAAGGAATAAATAATACATCACCGGTTTTAAGTATTAACGGGGGCTGGCCTTCCAACTGATATTCAAATATGCCTTCGATAACATAAACTATTTCTTCACCGGGGTGGCTATGTTTTTTTGAAACAGCTCCTGAATCAAACTCTACACGAACCTGCACTACTTCCCGCCCTGGTGTACTCAGATCATTAATCTGCAGATCAAATCGGGTAATCCCCGGCTGCGAGAGAGTAATGCCGGGCAGGATAAACCAGCAAAATAATACTATTGGGAAAACAATGGCTGAAATATTTTTTTTATTTTTCATTTTTTTGTCTGTTATTGTTTAAGAATTTCAAATCTCTCCTTAATGAAATCCCGGGTCTTTTTATTTACCCGGGATATTTACAAAGATTGTTCTGGTTTTTAACGAAGTGTTTTGAAAGCATTACGTAATTCTTCACTAAGTAACTGAGGCTGTTCCCATGCTGCAAAGTGACCGCCTTTATCCAGCTTGTTATAATATATCAGGTTGGAGTATGCTCTTTCCATCCAGCTGCGCGGCGCCTGGTATAGCTCATCAGGGAATGCGCTTACGGCTACCGGTATCTTTACGCCTACCGGAGCAAAGAACGGCAGTTTATTTTCCCAGTAAAGCCTTGCTGATGAAATTGCTGTATTAGTAAGCCATGTTAATGTTATGTTATCCAGAATATCGTCCTTGGTGAGGCCTTCTGTTTGCCCGTTAAATACCCGGGATATGAGCTGATAGCTTTTTATATCATGGTCAAGAAACCAGGCGGCAAGACCAATTGGTGAATCCGCTATACCATACAATGTTTGCGGACGGTTACCCATTTGCTGTGCGTACGAAACACCTTTTGAAAAGAAGAAGGCCAGCCGTTCAAACGCTTTTGATTCATCCGGGGTGAGATCCGGAGGCGGGGTATGTGATTGGAGTCCCATGAATATCTCTTCAGGTACTGCTGAAGGCATATTAATGTGAATGCCCAGTAATTCTTTTGGCGCCTGCTTTCCCATCAGTTCAGTAATGAATGCGCCCCAGTCACCACCCTGAGCCACAAATTTTGTATAACCCAGGCGTTTCATCAGCTCGGTCCATGCATTGGCTATCTTTACAGGATCCCATCCCGGAGTAGTCGGCTTTCCTGAAAATCCATAACCCGGCATTGAAGGAATTACTACATCAAATGCATCTTCTTCTTTCCCGCCAAATTGAGTAGGGTCAGTAAGAGGTCCGATGAGTTTCATCTGCTCAATTATAGAACCGGGCCAGCCATGCGTAATAATGATTGGCAGTGCGTTTTTATGCTTTGAACGGACATGTATAAAGTGAATTTCAAGCCCATCTATTGTAGTTGTGTATTGAGGCAGTGATTTAAGTTTTGCCTCAATTTTGCGCCAATCGTATTCTGTTGCCCAGTATTTTGCCAGTTTTTGCATAACATCAAGCTGAATTCCCTGGGATTCATCATTGACCGTTTCACGCTCCGGCCACTTTGTGGCCTCAATGCGGCGGCGCATATCAGAAATTTCTTCATCTGAAAAACTGAATTGAAATGGAATGACCTCTGTTGATTGTTTGATCTCTGCATCTGTAACATTTTTTGTGTTTGTCATTGGTTCTCCTTTTTTGTTTGACTTATTGATATTGTTTTTTTGGTGCTCCTGCGAGTGTGATGTACAAACTGCCATTATTAAAATGGCAAATATTAGAATTTTTGCTTTCATGACATTTTATTGTTTGTTTTTTTGAATTTTTGTTTGTTAAACTGTTTAACGCTGGCAATATGGTTCACAATGCACAGCTATGCAAAGAGAAATTTGCAGCAATATTGCCGCCACGGGGCAGGCTAGTATTACGGAAATATTGTGTTTCTAAAAAAAAATTGAAGTATATTTGAATGCGGTTGTCGCCAAAATTCATACATAATCCATTGGAAAAATACCAAGCTGATCCAACTCCTTGAGACTTTTTAAGTTTCCGAATTCAATGATTTCGGAAAATTCCTCAATTCGTCATTCCACAGTGAAAACGCTAAGATGCGTCTTCTCTATAATTATTTAAAAAAATATCATCCTGATTACAGTCATAAAGATTTTACAAAGGAAAACACATATTATTGCCTGTATTCTGCAGGTGAAAACTACGATGATAAGAAATTACGGGAGCGTTTTTCGGATATGATGAGGCTGGCTGAAGAATTCCTATCGATATTATATATAAGGAAAAAGCCGCTTGAACATAAAAGACAGACTTTATATGAGTATGTTTCAAGGGGGCTTGATGTTCATTTTAATAAAAAAAATAATGAAATTAGAAAAATTCTTGATGAAACTGAAATTAAGGATGTGGATTATTTCATGAATGAATTTATTTATGAAAGTGATAAGAACGTATTTTTTGCAGGCAGAGAGCTTCTTGGCAGAAGAAAATCCGTTTTTGTTGACCTGGCAGGTGAAATCGACCTCTTCCTGAAATATGTTTCTTCGAGAATGCTCATATATTACGTTTTGATAGAGAACTGGAAAGAGGGGCTGAACCATAAATTTGAATCAAAGTTTTATGAAAGCGTCATAAGTTTCATCGAAGATAACAATATGACCGAATATCCCTTTGTAAAAGCTTTATACTTAAGACTTAAAATTATAGAAAACGGTGAAGATGACAGTTTGTATTATGATCTGAAGAATTTGTTTTTAAACAATCCCGATAAAATTGAGCGTCAGCATATGATCAGGATAGCCACTATTCTTCACAATGATGCAACCGGCAGGTATTTACAGGGGAAAGAGCAATTTGAAATAGAACGGTTTGAGATCATGAAATACCAGCTTGAAAATGATATGATCTATGATGAACGTGCGTGGCTTTCAAGGGAGAATTATTTTAATTATGTTTCTGCTTCCATAAACCTCAACGATCTGAAATGGGCAGAGGAATTCATTGAAAATTACACCGATAAGATCGATCCCAAAAAGAGGGAAGACGCATGTTGTTTCGCAAAGGGTCTGTTATGCTATCATAAAAAAGAATATGATGAAGCTTTAACTGAGTTATCAAGAATTAAAGGAAATGATTATGTTTACCAATTGAAAATTAAAGCTCTGCATACCAGGATATATTTTGAGCTTGATGATCTCGAAAAAGTTCTGGTTATAATTGATTCTTTAAAACACTATGTCTCTTCGAATTTACTAATACCTCAAACTTTCAAGAGAAGGTATACTAATTATAACAATATCCTGTACAAGCTTACCAGATTAAAGCTTAACCCGGATGAATTTAAAGCTTCAAAGCTTATAGATGAGATCAAAAGTTCAACTATGGATGACCTTACAACAAATAAAACATGGCTGCTTGAAATGGCAATGGAGTTAAAAGGGAAATTTTAGGAGATCTGATCCAGCTGCAGTAAAAAGCATTTAACAACAAAAAACCCCGGTATTACCGGGGTTTTTTAATTTATTGCTGTGACACTTTTTTACTCGTTAACATACTTTGAAAGATTTATAACAGGACTCTGAACTCCAATATTCGGTACGCCCATCATCTGCCCTGATTGAACAACTGTTCCAAGAATTAAACTTTCTGTCTGATTCAAAGAATTTGTTTTCTTATACTGCACTATCCACAGATCAGCGGGGAAACCTGTCAGGTTCGTGATATATACCGGCAGATTCAATGTACCGGCCGCAGGCATAAGTATCATGTTCCTCGATTGATTTGTGCCGCTGGAAAAGAAAGCATTCCCGTTCAGTGAACTTGTATCAGGTAAAAAGTTCTGGTCAAATTTTATGATCGGGTTTGTTGATGCTGCAAGATTCATTGATGCATCACTATTGAGCAATGTTGGAGTTGAGGTCGCAATGAAAAGATTGGTTGAAATTACCAGATCAAGAGCGCCTGCGATCAATCCTCTTGCAGAAGTATCCTGAATAAGACTAAGCAGCTGGTTAGTATCAAAAAATGCTGTTAGCTCAATACAATCGCTTGTTGTTGGCACCGGATTTGGTGTATATATTTTTAACGAAGTATCTGAAGGTGCGCGGTACACATATAACCAAGCCCCAATTGATGCAGGATCAGAGATCGAACTAATGATCGAAAGCTCGGTTTTTCCGTTTGCCTGAACATTTTTACCCAATATTAATACAAGCTTTGTATTTGGTCCGTATGTTCTGATTGCCTGCGCATTTGCGGAGTCAAGTCTGTCTTTTGCTGTTACTTCATTTTTAGTTACTGCGTTAATTATATCATCTGTGCTGCATCCCTGGATCTGAAACGAGAAGACTGTTATTGCCGAAATCAAAAAAAGCGGTAAAATTAAGCGTTTTAACATATTTTTCTTTTTAGTTTTTACTATTGTTACCATATAAAACAAAGAT
>JABFSP010000414.1 GCA_013140565.1 Ignavibacteria bacterium | reverse complement strand
TTGAAAAAGGCAAACCGGTAGATAAAACAGCAGATCATAAAGCAGAAACTAAAGTTGAGACTAAGGTTGAAACAAAAGTTGAACCAAAAGAAGAACCAAAATCTGAAGTACCGGCAGATAACTAAAAACAAATAAAGAAAATCAATAATTAACGAAAGTAAGGTATTAAAATGCCAAAGATGAAATCAAACCGCGGTGCATCAAAAACCTTTAAGGTTACCGCTACCGGAAAAGTTAAAAGGAAACATTCTTTAAAAAGACACATACTCACAAAAAAATCATCTAAAAGAATAAGACAGCTGAGACATGATGCACTGGTATCGGAAGCTGACGCAAAACGTGTGAGAAGAATGCTTTTAGCTTAATAAACGAAAATAAAAAATAATATAACACAGGAGATATAACAAAATGCCTCGTTCAGTAAATTCAGTAGCATCAAGGAAAAGACGCAAGAGAATGCTCGCCAAAGCGAAAGGCTACTGGGGAAGAAGAAGTAAAGTAACTACAGTAGCAAAACACAGCGTTGAAAAAGCAGGACAGCACGCATATTCAGGCAGAAAGCTTAAAAAAAGAGTTATGCGTAACATTTGGACTGTCAGAATAAACGCTGCCGCAAGGGATAACAACACAACATACTCAAAATTAATAGGCGCATTACACAAAAAGAATATTGATATAAACAGGAAAGTTCTTGCTCAGCTTGCATATGATAATCCTGCAGCATTTACTGAAGTTGTAAAATTCGCAATGAGCTAAATTTACAATTAATTTAAAGTATATCAATAAAACAAATGCTGTCTAATCTCGCAGAAATAGAACAGGAAATTAATTCATTTCCTGTTACGGGTCCGGATGAACTGGAAAACTTCAGGCTTAAGTTCATATCCCGCAACGGTTTGTTAACCAAACTTTTCGAGGAGCTTAAGAATGTAAGCCGTGAGGAAAAACCCGCAGTTGGTAAAAAGCTGAATGAAGTGAAGAAACTGGCTGAGGGCAAATATAATTCGCTTAAGGAACAGTTTGATGATACTACATCAGCTAAAGAAACAATTGATCTTACGCTGCCTGCTGCTGAGTTCAGCATTGGCAGAGAGCATTTGATATCACAAACCCTTGCGGAGATGGTAAAAATATTCCGTGAAATTGGCTTTAAGGTTACGGATGGTCCTGAGCTTGAAGAGGAATTCTATAACTTTGATGCGCTCAACACTCCCGCGCACCATCCTGCAAGAGATATGCAGGATACTTTCTATGTACAGAGCAAGGTTGATAAGGATAAAAAGTACGTGCTCCGCACTCATACTTCACCTGTACAGATACGTACAATGCTTGCCAATAAACCCCCGCTCAGGATAATAAGTCCGGGCAAGGTTTTCAGGAATGAAACAGTTACCTTTAAGAATTACTTTATGTTTCACCAGCTTGAAGGTCTGTATGTAGATAAGAACGTCAGCATGCAGGACTTAAAAGGCGTGCTCGCTTACTTCTTTAAAAAATTCTACGGCGAAAAAACCAAAACGCGTTTTATACCGAGTTTTTTTCCGTTCACAGAGCCATCAGGGCAGATAGATATATCATGCTTTATTTGCGGCGGCAAGGGATGCAAAACCTGCAAAGAAACCGGCTGGCTTGAAGTCGGCGGATGCGGTATGGTTGACCCCAATGTGTTCAAATCGGTTAACATTGACCCTGAAGAGTTCACAGGCTACGCTTTTGGCATTGGTATGGAAAGAATTACAATGATGAAGTACGGCATAAAAGATATCCGTACATTTTATCAGAATGATGTGAGATTCCTTGACCAGTTCTAGATAGATAAATGACTGAGATATTCACAATAAATAATTTTATAATTTTTGTTCTTTGTTATATAATTGGATCTTTCCCCACGGCATACTTACTGGTTAAGTATAAAACCAATAAGGATCTCACCAAAGAAGGCTCGGGGAATATTGGTACGCTGAATTCATTTACCGTATCAAAGTCAAAGTTTATAGGTGTCGCTGTTCTTTTGATAGATATATTCAAAGGTGTACTACCGGTATATTTTATGATGTTCATCATGCCGCATCCGTACCAAAGTGTTATGCTTGGCGCATGCGCGCTGATACTTGGACACAACTATACTGTTTGGCTGAAATTTAAAGGCGGCAGGGGGCTGGCGACCGGCGCAGGAATATTCTTGGTAGTTAATTACTATATAACCATCGGTTGGTGTATAGTTTGGCTGCTGGTCTTCCTTGTGAAAAGAAAAGTATTGATTGCAAACACTATAGCTACATTTTTACTGCCATTTTATGTTCTGTTGATAAACTTCTTCAGTTTTTTGGTAGTCAACAGCAATGTACCGGGATTTTCACTGAACTATTTTACAGTTTATTCGATTATAATTACAATAATAATCCTTTCGCGCCACACCGAAGTTTTTAAGAAGAAAAATACAGTTAGTTAATTCATTAATAAAACCATAAACATAAAGATCAAATATGTTTCCTAATTTAAAAAACCCGGTTTTTACTGATGTAGATGACCTTGGCGAAATAGCCCGTCAGATAAGAAGAGATATCATCAATATGCTCCTTCTTTCCAAATCAGGCCATTCAGGCGGTCCATTAGGACTTGCGGATATTTTCACGGCACTATATTTCAATAAGCTAAACCTGCTGCCTGAAGATCCGTACAATGCTGAAAGAGATTTTGTGTTCCTTTCAATAGGGCACGTAGCGCCGGTTTGGTATGCCACACTTTCGAGGCGTGGGTACTTTCCTATTGATGAATTGAAGACACTCAGGAAAGTAAACGGTAGATTGCAGGGTCACCCCGCACCGCTTAAAACTCACGGCTTGCCGGGTGTTGAAATAGCATCAGGCGCGTTGGGCCAGGGTCTTTCAATTGCAGTTGGAACTGCACTTGGATTAAGACTCTCCAAAAAACCGAACCATGTTTACTGCATTTGCGGAGATGGAGAGCTTGCTGAAGGACAGATATGGGAAGCGGCAATGACCGCACATCACCATAAGACAGATAACCTGACTGTTATTGTTGACAGGAATCACTGTCAGATAGATAACCGCACAGAAAATGTACTGGTACTGGAGCCTCTTGTAGATAAGTGGAAAGCTTTTGGTTTTGAAGTATTTGAAATTGACGGTCATAACATGAAGGAAGTACTTGATACCATTGATGCCGTAAAGAAAGTAAAAGGCAAACCCAGCTGTATCATTGCATATACAAAAATGGGCAAGGGAGTTTCATTTATGGAAGATAACTATAAATGGCACGGCGTTCCGCCAAATGATGAGCAGGGCAAGATAGCATTAAGTGAGCTTTCCGCTACAAAATATGGTGATTTTGTTGATTACTATAACGGAAAATAGATCATTAATACAATGAAAACTAATATAATATTACTAACCGCTTTTATCATCTCTACAGTTATCGCAGGGTGCTCTTCACAGGGGAATGACGAGAAAAAACTTCCCATGGAAATTATTCTCGACGGCACTTATTCCGCAATTGAAGAAAAACGAGAAATACTGCTGAATAACAATGATGATTACCAGAAATTAATGACCCAGGTATACAGTAATCTGGACCAGATGCCGAGAATTCCTGTTGTTGATTTCAACAAGAACAGTGTAGTTGCTGTTTTTATTGGTAACAGGAGCAATGGCGGATATATGGTCGTAATAGATAGTATTTCAGAAGGTTCAAAGAACCTTACTGTAAATATTACTGAAACTACCCCGGGAAAAAATTGTATGGTAACAGATGCAATTACAAGACCGTTTTCTCTGGTTAAAATTCCCAAAACAGAATTAAAACCTGTTTTCAAAACAAAACAAATTGTTAAAGACTGTCAATAATTAAACTGAAATATGAACTACATACATAAATTTGAGAATTATTTAATTGAAGATCTAGATCTGAGCAAACCTGAACTAAAGGAAACAAGACGCGGTTTTGGTGATGCCCTTGTTGATCTCGGCAAATCAAATCCCGATGTTGTTGTGCTGGGTGGCGATGTGAGCGGCTCGGTTAGAACAGATATGTTCCGCGACGCATACCCTGAGAGGTTCTTTTCAGTTGGTATAGCTGAGCAGGATATGATGGGGACTGCAGCAGGATTGGCGTTGGCTGGCAAGATACCGTTTGCTTCTACTTACGGAGAATTTGCAACAGGAAGACCGTTTGACCAGATTAGGCAGTCAATTGCATACAGTGTTATGAATGTAAAGATCTGTGCTTCGCACTGCGGATTTACAGTCGGACCCGATGGCGCAACTCACCAGTCGCTGGAAGATGTTGGCATAATGAGAATTCTTCCCCACATGAATGTTATTACCCCGGTTGATTATAATCAGACTTACCGCGCAATAATTGAATGTACAAAAGTAAATGAACCATTTTATATAAGATTCTACAGGGATAATTCACCCAATTATACAAATCCCAATGCTCCGTTCAAATTCGGCAAGGCTGATACATTGTACGAGGGCAGTGATTGTACCATTATAGCGAGCGGTTTAATGGTTTGGGAAAGTATGATGGCACTTGAAATGCTTGCAAAAGATAACATTTCTGTAAGGCTTATCAATATGCATACCATAAAGCCAATTGACCGTGATGCTATTATTAAAGCTGCCAAAGATACAGGCTGCATTGTTACCTGCGAAGACCACCAGAAAATTGGCGGCTTGGGCGGAGCGGTGGCTGAAGTGCTGGCACAGGAATATCCAACACCGGTTGAGTTTATTGGCGCAAGCGATACTTTCGGTGAATCAGGCAAAGCAACCGAGCTTTACGAAAAATACGGAATATCAAGCAGGCACATTGTTGAAGCAGTAAAAAGAGCTATAAAGAGAAAAAAATAATTATTTAAAGTCTTCAAAAGAACCGATCAAGGGTACTAAAAACTGTATTTTACGAAATTGTAATCTGAAATTGTAATCTATAGATAGAAATTTGTGAGAATTTTTATAACACTTGATCGGTTTTATTATTTATACAAAATCAATTATCACTATCAATATGAATAAATCGAAATATCTGTTTGCGGGAATCACTTTTATTGTTGTACTTGCTTCCGGATTTATTTTCGGCAGGTATGTATTTAAGGGTGAGTCAACTGACCTGAAAGCAAATGAAAACATTAACAGGGAGCGCGTCATACAGAATATCACTGACTCCCGTGAAAATGCCATTACACGAACAGTAAGCGATGTATCAAAGGCTGTTGTGGGTATAAGTGTGACTGAGGTGCGCGAATACCGCGACCCGTTCGGCGATGACCCGTTTTTCAGGCAATTCTTCGGCGATAGAAGCTACAAGCAGGAAGTCCAGGGCTTAGGCTCAGGTTTCCTGATATCTGATGACGGGTACATTATTACCAATGATCATGTTGTTGGCAATGCCACTAAAGTCACGGTATCTTTGACAAATGGTGACCACCTCGAAGCTGAGATAGTGGGCAAGGATTCATACAGCGATATCGCCGTACTTAAGATAAACAAAACTGGCCTGCCATACATTAAGCTTGGTAACAGCGATGATGTCATTATAGGTGAGTGGGTTGTAGCTTTAGGTAATCCATTTGGGTTATTTGAAGTAAACCAAAAGCCTACAGTAACCGTGGGTGTAGTGAGCGCAATGGGAATGAAGCTTAATTCCAACGAGAACAGGTTTTACAGGAATATGATACAGACCGATGCCGCGATCAATTCAGGTAACAGCGGGGGACCGCTGGTGAACAGCATTGGTGAAGTAATAGGTATGAATACACTTATCTATACAGGTAACTCAATGGCTGGCGGTAATATAGGACTCGGGTTTGCTATCCCGATGAACAAAGTAAAAGCAATTGTGGATAAACTGAAAAAGGATGGCAAGATAGAGCGTAACTATGATATTGGTCTAAGACTCCAGACAGTTGATAAAAATATCGCGCAGTATTTCAAGCTCACAAATGTTTCAGGCGCAATTGTTGTGAATGTTGAAAAGGGGAGTGCTGCTGATAATGAAGGCATTAAGCCGGAAGATATTGTACTCTCGATCAATGGCGAAAAGATAGCAAGTGATGCCGACTTCTGGGGATTGATACTTGATATGAAAATAGGTGAGAGGGTTAAGCTTAAGATTCTCCGTGCCGGCAGTGAAATAGAAAAAGAGTTTGAGCTTAAGGTGAAATAGCGAAATTTCCCGTCTTGCGAATTACAAAACTAGGAAATGAAAAAGGCAGGTTAATTAACCTGCCTTTTTAAATAGCCTCCCAAACAGGAGTTTGGGTAGCAGAATATTTATTAAATGAAAATTTTTACTTCGTCAATATCATTTTCTTAACTTCTGAATACTTATCTGTTTCCAGCTTATAAAAGTAAATACCGCTTGTTAAATTCGCGTATTTAGAAGCGTCAAAAGTCACTGTATATGTACCCTTTGTCTGACTTCCATCAACCAGGGTGGCAATTTCTTTACCGATAAGATCAAATACTTTAAGCTTAACATATGAAGCGTCAAAAAGCTCGTATGATATATTTGTTGTCGGATTAAACGGGTTTGGTGTATTCTGGTCAACCTTAAAATTTTTGATTCCGGTTATACCAATTTTCAGTTCATCTGCTTCAAATATTACATTACCGTTCCCTGAAAAACCTTTGAGCTTATAATAATAAACCCCGTCTCTTTCGGGTTCATCTTCATAATCATACATATACACTATGCCGTTATCATTATTGGCAGCCTTCTCGAAGAAATCAGCCTTCTGTATCCGCTCATCGTTTATCTTCCTGTATTCCTTCTTCTTCGGGTCAAGCCTGTATACCTCAAAATATGAAATATCCTTCGGGTTCAGAATCCTCCAGTTTACATATACTGTTTTGTCTTTTATCTTTGCTGAAAATACTGTGAGGGCGTCAGTTGAATCAGCCGCGATAACGGTTTCATTATCATCGCCGCCGGGTAATGATAATATTATATCATTATCACCTGAGATTAGTTTTGTGCTGAATAGAAATAATATTAAGAGAGCAGAAATTAGTAAGTTTTTACTCATACATTATCATGTAAAAATTCAAGGCGCTTCTTTAAGCGGCGTTCGCTCATAAGAAGCCTGTCTTTGCCGAATATGGCTTCTTCCTGGGAAGTGAAAGACAGTATATATTCATCGCTCATAACAATTGCTTCTTCAGGGCAGACCTCTTCGCAGAAGCCGCAGAAAATACACCTGAGCATGTTAATTTCAAACTTCTCGGGATATCTTTCTTTATCCTGTGAGGCAACTTCATTTGCCTGAACTTCAATAGCTAAAGCGGGACAAACCCTTGAACACAATCCGCATGCAACGCATCTTTCAATGCCGTTTTCAGCCTGTACAAGTACGGGTCTGCCGCGGAACGCTGTTGGTGGTGTCCATTTTTCTTCAGGGTACTGCCTTGTTTCTTTGGGCTGGAACATCTGCTTAAATGTCAGCCACAGACCGCCCACTATCTGCGGTAAATATGTTTTCTCTAATAACGTGAGATCTTTACTTCTAACCTGCGGTATTTCTGCCATATTTTACTTTTTCCCGTTTTACGGGGAATCCATTCATTTATTCCTTAATTTATAAAACAAAATAAAACTCAATCTGTTCCAATATTAAAATCTGTGAAATCCTGAAATCAGTGTTGTAATCTAATTAAGTGAATCAAGCTAATCATGGTCTACTTAACTAAAACCATTTTCTTCACATCAACGTATTCACCGGCTCTTAAGCTGTAATAATACATTCCGCTTGAAAGTCCCTTAGCGTTAAAATCAGCCTGGTACTCACCGGCAGTTAACTGCCCGTTTACAAGTACACTAACTTCACGTCCGAGCATATCATAAACTCTCAATGAAACATAATCGCTCTTGGGAATAGAGAAGTTGATCTTGGTATTCGGGTTAAACGGATTAGGGTAATTCTGCGATAAGCTGAATTCTTTTGCAATACTGCTTATATTTGTAATACCTATAGTCTGTGGTGTATTTGCCCTGAAATCAAGCTCAATGAACTGCGATGGGTTTGAAACAAGTTCTGCCCTTATTCTCATATAACCTGCACCCTGTACAAAAATATTTTCTATGCCTCTGCAGTAAAAATGAAATGATAAAATATCGTCTGCAGTAGTAGCTGAACTGTATGATGCGGTTACTGTATCTGTTTCCGGCGGAAAGCAGCTTTGGTAATTACAAATTGCTGTACCCATTGGCTGCCAGCTTGGTGTCAGTGTTTCAACTATCCGTATAACTCTAATATCCTGTGACCCTGAATTAGGATTCAGAATAGCCTCAATGTATCCTTCAAAAGCATTCGTATCTGAAATAGTAATAGTTTCAGGTCCTACTCTTGTAAATGTAAAACTCTGTGAAAATGTGTAGCTTGAAACCAAAATTAAAGCAAAAGCTAAAAAGATTTTTTTCATTTTCTGATTGATAATTTTAACAAATTTATATGAATTCTAATCCAAAATCAACTTAAATAACAGGCTATTTCAGTTAACGTAAATCACTATTTTTGCCCAATTAACCTAAAATATTGCATTTTTGTGGTATCAATATACCCTTTTATCCTTCTTCTGAGACCAGTATTCAAATACTTCAACACATTCCTTCTTCATAAAATCCCCGATAATTTGCACATTGCTCAATCCCATTTCCTTTAGCATTTGGTTTGATACTTTCAGTTCATTAAAGCCAAACCTCTCTGCATCTGCAATATCAGCACCATAGAAAATTTTATCTATCCTTGCCCAGTGAATTGCAGTAAAGCACATAGGGCATGGCTCGCAGGTTGAGTATATCGTGCATCCGCTGAGATCAATATTTGCAATATGTCTGCATGCATTGCGTATTGCGTGAATTTCACCATGAGCGGTGATATCAGTGCTCGCCCAGACAATATTATGGTCACATGCAATTACTTCATTATTCTTAACAATACATGCTGCAAATGGAGTCTGACCCGCATCAACGCCTTCGCGGCATTTATCGATTGCCATCTGCATGTACTTTTCGTCATTGGTCATAAATTGTAATGATTAATGTACAAAAATACGGAAAAATGAGGTTAAAATCTTTAGGCTTAAAACCTTCTTCCACTTCGTGCCATGCATTAATAAAGTGAAGCTGGAGGAAGGCAGTAAGACTAAACATAAAGCGGACTCAAAGACTCAAAGACTCAAAAAAAATAAGAATCAAAAACATATTATAACAGAGAAACAGAGAATCAGATTTTTTATTCAAAGAGATGTCTCTTGCGCTTTTATACTGTACGTATGTAATAGAGTGTTCAAAAAATGTATTAATATATTGGAAATAAAATTCATTCAATTCGTGTAATTAGTGCAATTCGTGGTTAAAGCTTTTATTAATTAGACTTAATATTTACCAAAATTTGCACCTCAAATTGCTCTGAAACTACATACCGGTTTTTTATGTCATATAATTATACAATAAACCTTATATTTGGGGCGTCATAAACAATATGAAAAACTTAGAATTTCCGTTTAAATCCTCATTTTCTCTGAAAAAGCTTATAGATTTCTGGAGAAATACTGCAAATGAAGCCGAAGAGTGCATAAGTAATGATTTTGCACGAAGGCTAGTTCATGATATTGAACAGATTCCCGAATTAAATGGTGTTATTAATGATTATTCCGTGCTGAACAGGCATTCTAAACTGGTTGATGCATTAATGTCTGCGATATTCACTCCCGCTTACTGGAATACCAACTTAACTTCGGTATGTCAGCCTTTATTAAGCACATCTATTTATGCTACTCCAAGGTTCGATGAGCTTTTTGTTGATGAGAGCGGAGGTTTTACAAGGGACCTTAACGTCTCCCAGTCATATTTTGATATTGGCAAGATTGTTACTGTTTATGCAACTATCTTAAGGCGTGTACATAATATTGATATGACAATTGTCGTTCCCTTAATAAGGACGATAACTGATAAAGATACCGGTCTAGAAAGATATTTTAAGATGAACATGGATGACCGTTTTATTGATGTTAATATAAACGGCACACTTCCGGAGATTACCAGGGAACAGGTAACCGAGCTTGCAGAAAATGTATTCAATATAGATCTTTGGAATAAGATTATTCCGCAGGAGCTCATTGAGTTTTACGGCTTCCTTGTAGTGAATATGTTCGAAGTGACCGACCAGGAAGCTCTTTCAAAACTGAAATTTGACCTGCTTGATAAAAGCATACTTGTATCAGCAGGCGGTTTTGAAAAAGTTGAAAACCGAATTCGTACAATGTTCCGTAATCCCGATCTTAAACTGGGAATCGTTTCATTTTCAGATGATAAAACAAGGATAATGCGTTCAGGTACAAAAGTTGGGCAGAGCTTTGTAATGAGCGATATGTGCGCTGAAAAATGCAGAGAGTATGATGACTCCATATATGATAGGGCGGTCAAAACAGGCGAACCCCAGATAATATATGACCTTACGATGATGCCAAAATGCACGCAGGTTGAAAGAGAAATAAGTAACATGGGTATCAGGAACCTGATGGTTGCACCTTTGATATTCGAAGGAAAAACTATCGGCATAATTGAGCTTGGGTCATCAAAGCCCGGGTCGCTGAATTCAATCAACGCATTAAAGCTTATCGAAATACTTCCGCTGTTTTCACTGGCTCTTAAGCGCAGCCTTGAAGATATGGAAAACCGTATACAGGCTATTATTAAAGAAAAATGCACGGCAGTTCACCCGGCTGTTGAGTGGCGCTTCCGCAAGGCTGCGTTAAACCTGATAGAAAAAGAGAACACCGATGAATTTGCGCATATGGAAGAAATAATCTTCCGGGATGTTTATCCGCTTTATGCGCTCTCTGATATCAGGAATTCATCACTCATCAGGAATAAAGCCATTCAGCAGGATCTGACAGAAAATCTGCAATTAGCCAAAAATATTATTACCTCTGCGGCGGCAGTAAAAATGATGCCTGAATTTGAACACCTGGTATACAAGATAGAAAAACATATTAAACAGCTTTCAATTGGTCTGCATTCAGGTGATGAAGCAAGTATTGTGTCATTTCTTAAGAAAGAAATTGAACCTTTGTTCACCAGTATTTCATCATTCAGTGGTAAAACCCTTGAAGCTGTCAATGCATATAACGGCTCAATTGATAAAGATCTTGGCGTTGTTTATGATAAACGCAAAGAATACGAACACAGCGTAAAATTGCTGAACGAGAATATTGCGACAATTGTTGATGATGAAGAAGAGTATGCGCAATCAATTTACCCCCATTATTTCGAAAAGTATAAGACTGATGGTGTAGAATACACAATGTATATCGGTGATACAATTTCTGAAAAAGAAAGATTCCACCCTGTATATTTAAAGAATCTCAGGCTTTGGCAGTTCATCCTGATGTGCAAAGTTGCGGCTATGTCAGAAAAGATCAAGCCAATGCTTAAAATTCCTGTTGAGCTTGCTCATCTTATTTTAGTGCAGAATGCACCGCTCTCGATCCGCTTCCATCATGACCAAAAGAAGTTTGATGTTGACGGTACTTACAACGTGCATTACGAGATAATGAAGAAACGTATTGATAAAGCCGAGATCCGCGGTAAAGAAGAAAGACTCACTCAGCCCGGTAAAATAGCTATTGTTTACACCCAGCAATCAGAAGCCGCTGAATACCTGCAGTACATTGAATATCTCCAGGCAAAAGGATTCCTGAAAAAAGATGTGGAGTTTATGGAACTTGAGGACCTGCAGGGAGTATATGGATTAAAGGGTTTAAGGGTTACAGTTGATCTCGCCTCAGAAGTGTTTGAAAATACACTGAAAAGTGATATTGATCTTAAAAAAGAGATCAAAGAGTATATTAAAGAGTATATAAAAGAGTAAATATGAAGTTCTGGAAAAAATTACTTATAGGAATTGCGGGATTATTTGTTGCGATACTGCTTATGAATTTTATCGTAATGCCGTGGTATGTAAGGCATGATACACTGGTAAAAGTACCGGCTGTGGTCGGTCTTTCATACGAAGATGCCAAAAAACAGCTTGATGATGCCGGACTTGAAGGGCTGCAGGGCGATATTCGTTATGACCCATCTAAGCCTATAGGCACGGTTGTTGACCAGAATCCACCTGCTGACCAGACTGTAAAGGATGGCAGAAGGATTTATCTCATCATCAGCGGCGGTGAACAGTTGTATGATGTACCGAACCTGGTTGGCAGAACTCTAAGGGAGGCAAAATTCATGCTTGACCAGCGTAACCTGGAAGTGCAGGAAGTTGAATACAAGCCTTCGGCTCAGTATCCTTCCGGAATTGTACTGGCACAGATAGAAAATGCCGGTTCAAAGGTAAAGAAAGATACACGCATTGGCGTGATAGTATCAACAGGCATGGATGCCGGTGATATTAAAGTACCTGACTTAACAGGCAAGAATCTCGAAGAAGCCAAAAAACTTCTGGCTGTAAATAAGCTCACTCTTGGCAAAGTGAATTACCAGCCTTCTACAAATGTACCGCTCAATGCAGTTATTGACCAGTATCCGAAATCAAACACTATGGCTAAAGAAAACCAGAAGATCGACGTGTTTGTAAACCGCGAGAACAAAAAGAAGCTGGTAATTGAAGGTGAAGAAGACGGCTTGAAAGAAAAGGAAGAAGAAATTCAGCCTGATGACAGTGACTTTAAAGATGACACAAAGAAGGATGATAAGAAGAAGGATGACAAGAAGAACGATAAAAAAGATGATGTAAAATCAAAACCAACCGATAAAGATAAAAAAGGCGATGTGAAAACTAAACCCACTGATAAAAAGGATGAGAAGAAAACCACTCCCCAGCCTAAGAATGATAAGGATAAAAAAGACGGTACTAAGAAAAATGACGGCGGAACGAACTTCTGATAAATTATGAAATTAATCGCTCCATCAGTACTTTCAGCGGATTTTTCGCAAATAGCATCACAGATTGAAATGATAACCAAAGCAGGGGCGGACCTTCTGCACCTTGATGTTATGGACGGGCACTTCGTGCCGAATATAACATTCGGACCCAAAATGGTTGCCGATATTCGCAAGCTCACAAAACTTCCTTTAGACGTGCATTTAATGATAAGTGAACCCGAAAAGTATGTGAATGAATTTGCAAAAGCAGGCGCTGACTGGATAAGTGTTCACTATGAAGCCACTGATCACCTGCACAGGCTTGTTAACCAAATTAAAGATGCCGGCGCTAAAGCTGGTGTAGTATTAAATCCCGCAACAACAATTGATGTACTCGAAGAAATATTGCCGTATGCTGATTTTGTTCTGCTGATGTCAGTTAACCCGGGTTTCGGGGGACAGAAGTTCATAGAAGGCTCAACCTCAAAAGCAAAAAAGCTTTCAGCCATGATACAGTCTTCCGGCAGTAAAACATTCATAGAAATGGATGGCGGTATTGGAACAGGAAATATTAAGATGCTGAGCGATGCGGGCGTTAATGTCTTCGTAGCGGGCAATGCTGTGTTCGGTTCAGGTGACCCTGAGAAAACAATTTCTGAAATGAAAAAATTAATCAGTTGAAATAAATTGAGAACCAACATAATTATATGAGACCCGCCTTTACATTCACGGAAATAAGGGAAGCGGAAAAATCCATTTTAGAAAAAGAGGGAATTCCCTCTTTAATTTTAATGGAAAATGCAGGCAAAAATACATTTGATGTCATCACATCATTATATCCGGATATTAACGAAAGAACTATTGTAATAGTCTGCGGTAAGGGCAATAATGCCGGAGATGGTTTTGTAATTGCGCGGCATTTTCTGATAAATGGTATTCCTGTTGAAGTATATAATTTATCCGGGCCGGGTGAGCTAAAAAACGACGCTTTAATAAACTTCGAAATTCTTACAAAACTTGCATCCGGTATGTGCAGTATGTATAATATCACCGAAAATGAACCTGATATTCTTTATGCTTCCCTCAAAAAGCTAAAAGGTAAAGCGCTGATAATTGACGCGCTGCTTGGAAGCGGAACTAAAGGCAGTGTTACAGGAATTTATGAAAATGTAATTGAACAGATAAATACCTTAAAGCATAAAAATATAAAAATAGATGTAATTTCTGTTGATGTTCCAAGCGGAATTGGTGAAAGTAATACCACAGGAACAGCAGTTGATGCCTGCCACACTATTACAATGGGAGCTGTTAAGACTGAGCTTCTTTACGGGGCAGGAAAAGAGAATACAGGCAGTCTTAATGTAGTATCAATTGGCATAACAAATGATTGCTTTGAAAGAGTTAATATCTATGGCAAGTACTTAGTTGAAGAAAGTGATGTTAAGAGTTTATTTCCCAAAAGGAAAAAGACATCGTACAAATATTCCAATGGTAAGTCATTGGTAATAGGCGGTTCCAAAGGACTCTCGGGTGCGGTTATAATGAGCTCACTAGCGGCATTAAAGTCAGGTAGCGGAGCGGTACTTGCAGCATATCCACAGTCAATCAGCACACATTTCAGCCGGAAACTGAATGAAGTAATTAAAACTGAGCTTGATGAAACTCCGGATGGTTCAATTGCAGGTGATTCGTACACCAGGATACTTAAACAGCAATCCAAAGCTGATGCAGTGCTTATCGGACCGGGGTTATCGCTTAATTCCGAAACAGCAAATTTCCTTTTTGACGTGATAATTAATTCACCCAAACCGCTTGTAATTGATGCTGATGCATTAACATTGCTTGCCGGGAAAATTGAAATCCTGAAACAAAGAAAGAGTGAGAGTGAAATTATACTTACTCCGCACATTGGTGAATTCTCACGGCTCACAGGAAAGACTACCGAAGAAATTAACGCAAACAGATTTGAACTTGTAAGAAATTTCGCAAAAGAGTATAAGGTTAATATTGTACTGAAATCAGAAACATCACTTAGCTGCACAAGTGATGGAAATATTTATATCAATAATACAGGAAATGAGCTTTTGGGCTCTGCCGGCTCAGGTGATGTGCTTTCGGGTATCATTGTATCATTACTTGCGCAATCAGGCAAAGTAAGTACCGCTATGATATGCGGCAATTATATTCACGGCATGCTTGCTGATATTTATTATGATAAGTACGGCAATAAACAATCAGCTTCGCAGCAGGATTTGATCAAGCTCATTCCAGCAGCAGTAACAGAAATTTTGGGTTAATTTGGATAAAACATTTCCAAACTGGTCCGCCGAGGCGGATTGGGAATGAGGGATAATATGGAGTTTGTCCAATTGACTCCTTTGGAGGGAATGAAGATCAAAATTTTGCGAGCGAAGCGAAGCAATCTCATCAATTGAAAATATATTCTTTAAATCTAAACTAATCAACCGGATCCATACTGAAAAACTTTTTTAAATATCACCTCCCGTTTATACTATGGGCTTTGATAATATTCATTCAATCAAGTTTCCCGGCTGTTGAGCTTCCCAAAGTCGAGATAATCAGCTTCGATAAAATACTCCATATGGGGGTTTACGGTTTGCTTGCAGGTTTGTGCTATTTATCGTTGATTCATTTGAATAAAGAAAGTAGCCTTACCCGGAATGTTTTTCTATGGTCAGTAATAATTACAATTTTATACGGCGCATCAGATGAATTCCACCAATACTTTGTACCAAACCGATCATCTGAAGTACAGGACTGGCTGGCTGATGTTGCTGGCATATTAATTGTGCTTTTGATAATAAAATATTTTCTTTCAAAACGTTATAAATTATTCCAAAGGATAAGCTAAAAATGGAACTCAAACTTCAGCATGCCGTAGTCAGGGTAACAACAATAGATACGGCCAAAGATTTTTACCTTAACAAACTTGAGCTTGAATTGCTCGAAGATTCAGGTAACTTTTTTGCCGCAAAAGCAGGGGGAGTAAGGCTTTCATTCTTTGCAGGATATGATAAGCCCGAAGCATCAGAAGATCCAAAAACCGGTGTATCATTGATATTCCGCGTGGATAACCTTGAAAATGCCTCAAATGAGCTTGAATCAAAGGGAATTAAGCCATTCGGCGATGTAATCGATATCCCTAATTTCCATAAATTCCTGGAATATGAAGATCCGGACGGAAATGTCTTCTTTTTGGCTGAATATTACAAAGAGCCTGTTTAATTATTCCCGAAATAAATTGATTATCTTAACAAAATTGAGTATTTTTGTAAATATGAGGACATTTAATGTTCTTTAAAGTTCTTTCTCAGGATAGTAACTGTAAAGCAAGAGTTTCGGAAATTACAACCCCGCACGGTATTTTTCAGACTCCTATTTTTATGCCCGTTGGCACACAGGCAACTGTGAAAGCCATTGAGCAAAGGGAGCTTGAAGAAATCGGCGCGCGGATAATTCTTGGCAACACTTATCATTTGTATTTAAGACCCGGTACTGAGGTTTTAAATAAAGCAGGGGGACTGCATAAATTCATGAACTGGAACAAGCCAATTTTAACAGATTCGGGCGGGTTTCAGGTTTTTAGTTTATCAGCCTTAAGGAAAATTACCGCAGATGGCGCTGAATTTAAATCACACCTCGATGGCAGTTATCACATGTTCACCCCTGAAAAAGTTGTGAACATACAACGAATGATAGGCTCGGATATTATGATGGTGCTTGATGAATGCCTCGAAAATCCGGCTGAGTTTGCAAAGGTTGAAAGCTCGGTAAAGCTTACAACGGAATGGGCAAAAAAAAGCAGGGTGGAATTCAATAATACCGAACCGCTTTACGGAAATGAACAGTTTCAGTTTGGCATAATTCAAGGCTCAACTTACAACGAGCTTCGCAAACGCTCCGCGTTGGAGCTTACTGAACTTGATTTTGAGGGTTACGCCATAGGCGGTCTAGCAGTGGGTGAAGAAAACAAAGTTATGTATGATGTTGTTGAATATACAACTGAATTCATGCCGGTTGATAAACCAAGATACCTGATGGGTGTCGGCACACCAGAAGACCTGCTGAACGCGATCGAGCGCGGTGTTGATATGTTTGATTGTGTAATGCCTACACGCAACGCAAGAAATGCTACAATGTTCACTTCAAAAGGTAAGCTCAGGTTGCGCAATCTTGAGCATAAGTTCAATTTCGGCAGTGTTGATGAAGAAGTTGAAAGTTACACGTCAAAGAATTTTTCACCATCATACTTAAGACATTTGTTTATGTGTGATGAAATGCTTGCGGCACAATTGGCGACAATTCATAATTTAAGGTTCTATCTTAACCTTGTAGAAAAAGCAAGGGAAGCTATCACAAATGACAGTTTTTTGGAATTCAAAAAAAGTTTCCTTGAAAAATATAATTCAGGAACGAAAACAGCATAAAACAGAGTTAAGAAAGTATTCATAGAACATAAAAAGTATTCATAGTACATAAAATCAGTAAAATTAAGGAAGGTATATTAAATTGACATATTTATTTATAATATTACAGGCTCAGTCAGATGGCATAGCAAGTCTAGTAAGTTCATTACTGCCATTTATCCTCATCATCGCGGTATTCTATTTTTTGATATTAAGACCGCAGCAGAAACGCCAGAAAGAAAGAGCAAAACTTCTGGAGGGTGTAAAAAAAGGAGATAAAGTCATTACTTCAGGCGGTATCCACGGTACGGTTGAAGGCGTTGAAGATGATTCAGTTTTGGTTAAAATAGCGGATAACGTAAAAGTTAAGATGGATAAAGCTGCTATTGGTACAATTGTTGGTTTAACAGACCAGGGAAAAAAGAAATAAATTTATCCTCCTAAATTAAGGAAAGTAATTGTGGCGTTTAATTAAGATCGCCACATTTTATTTATGAAAACACATAACACGAAAACAAATAGTGACAGGTCACATAGTAATAAAACTCAGGGTAAAAAAAGTTTACCTGTAAAACAAAAAAATACTGCACCTTCTTCAAACGGAAGCGATAGAAATAACGGGAAATTCAAATTCAGCTCAATTGAATCTGCAATTGCTGATTTCAAAAAAGGCAAATGCGTTATTGTAATTGATGATGAAGACCGTGAAAATGAAGGCGATCTAATTTATTCCGCTGAAAAATCAACACCGGGGCTAGTAAATTTTTTGATTAAATATACAAGCGGCGTTATCTGCGTACCGATGGAAGATGACCGGCTGAAGGCGCTTAAGCTTGATATGATGACAAATCATAACACAGCGCTGCATGAAACGGCTTTTACAATCAGCGTTGATTATGTGCATGGAACATCAACAGGTATTTCCGCATCAGACAGAAACAAAACCATACTTTCGCTTGTTAATAAGAAGACAAAACCAGAAGACCTTGGCAGACCCGGACATGTATTTCCGCTGAAGGCTTTTCCCGGCGGTGTGCTGAGAAGAGCAGGACATACAGAAGCGGCTGTTGATCTTGCAAAGCTGGCGGGTCATTACCCCGCAGGCGTACTTTGTGAGATAATCAAAAAAGACGGTGAAATGGCAAGGGTTCCGCAGTTGTTTGAGCTTGCCAAAAAGCATAAGCTTAAGATAATCACAATTAAGGATCTTATTAATTACAGGCTTGAGCGTGAAGTACTTATAGAAAAAATTGTTGATGTAAACCTGCCGACAAGGCACGGCGCATTCAGGCTGCATATGTTCAAAAATCTTATTGATAATAAAGAACATCTTGCGCTGGTAAAGGGCGAAATTGATCCAAATAAACCTATACTCGTTCGCGTTCATTCAGAATGTTTAACAGGTGACCTGCTTGGTTCTTTGAGGTGTGATTGCCAGGACCAGCTTATAAAATCACTTAAGATAATTGAGCATGAAAAGAACGGAATATTGCTTTATATGCGCCAGGAAGGCCGCGGTATAGGACTTGCCAACAAGCTGAAAGCGTATAAGCTTCAGGATGAAGGCGCTGATACGGTTGAAGCCAACGAAGCACTGGGATTTAAAGCGGACCTGCGCGATTACGGAATAGGCGCGCAGATATTAAGGAATCTTGGGGTCAAAAAAATGGTGCTGCTTACCAATAATCCCAAAAAAGTAGTAGGCTTAAAAGGTTACGGACTTGAAATAGTAAAACGTATCCCCATTGAAATACCGGCAAATTCAGTAAACGAAAGATATTTAAAAACCAAAAGAGATAAACTGGGACACTTATTGTTAATCAATAAAAATCAGGAGAATTAATTTATTATGGATTCAACCAACAAAAGTTTTGTGTATCTGACCAAAGACAGGCTTCATGAGCTTGAAACTGAGCTTAACAGCCTGAAACTTAAGGGCAGAAAAGACATCGCGGAAAAGATTGCTGAAGCAAGAGCTCACGGTGATTTAAGCGAAAATGCGGAATATGATGCCGCTAAACATCAGCAGGAGCAGCTTGAAATGCGAATTGCGAAGTTCGAAGAAACGCTTTCAAGAGTGAAGATAATATCCGCGGACGATCTGCCGAATGATAAAATTTATATTCTCCACAACGTTAAGCTTAAGGATCTTAAGACAAAGGAAGAATTCACATACAAACTGGTTTCTCCTGAAGAAGCTGACCTTGAGCAGGATAAAATTTCAGTTACATCACCTATAGGCAAATCATTGCTGGGCAAAAAGAAAAATGAAGAAGTTGAGATCATTGTTCCCGCCGGCAAGTTAAAATATAAAATTGTTGATTTTACAAAGTAACAGTTAGAATTTTATAATGGATAAAGATAAGAAAACTCTTTTAAAAGTCGGAATAACAATTGTAGTATCTATAATTATCCTTTTATGGGGTATAGCTTTTCTAAAAGATCTTAAATTCGGTTTAGAAACCAATGAACTGGTTGTCTATTTCTCTGATGTGAACGGCCTGAAAGAAGGAGATCCCGTCAGTGTGAACGGTGTTACAAAAGGAAAGATCACTAATATTGAACTTGCTCCCGGCGATTCCGTTAAAGTTGATTTTTCACTATCAAAGGATGTTACCCTGCGAAAAGATTATGAAGTATCGGTTGCAATGATAGAGCTTATGAGCGGCAAGCAGATATATATCAAGCCCGGTGTTTCAAAAGAAACAGCGGATATTACCAAACCACTTGTTGGGGCTAAAACAAATGATATTGTTGGATTAATTGGTACAATGCATGAAGTTGGAGCTGATGTAAAGCTGATAACAAAGAAACTTGATACTGCAATGACCAAAATGACAATAACGGTTGATCACATTAATTCAATTGTTGGTGATGACGGTCTGAAATCAAACATCAAAGGCGCTGCAAGTAATTTTAACCTTGCTTCAAGGAACCTGAACCTGATGCTTGCCGATACAAGGAACAGCATCAATTCACTAACACTGAAGCTGAACAATATTGCGACAAATGTTGATAATACTGTTAACGATACCAAGCCCGAAATAAAGGAAACCATGGAGGATGTAAGGCTGCTTACGGCAAGGCTTGATTCCCTGACAATAAACCTGAATAACCTTGTTATTGGCGCAAATGACTCTAATTCAACAGTAGGCAAGCTTTTAACAGAAGATGATATGTATGAAAACATCAATAAAGCGCTGCTGAATATTGATAAGCTGGTAAAGAAGATCGAAAAAGACGGTATAAGGCTGAAACTGTTTTAAAGATTTTTTGTAACCAAACAAAATTCACGTTATATGATCAAAAAAAACCTGGGTTTTCTTGTTACAACCGGACTTATAGTTTTATTCCTCTATTATGCTTCGCAGTTCAACAATCCCTTAATAGGTTCTCAAAAGAAAAAGATTGACATAAATTATTCTTCGGATGTTACGGGTACCAGTGGTATGGTAGTATCCGCAAGCAAGTATGCTTCTGAAGTCGGGATTAACATTCTGCAAAGCGGCGGAAACGCAGTTGATGCCGCGGTTGCTATGGGCTTTGCATTGACCGTTACATATCCGCAGGCAGGAAATATTGGCGGCGGCGGATTTATGGTAATTAAAACAAAAGATAAAGTTACCACAATCGATTACCGCGAAAAAGCGCCAAATGGCTCAACCCGAAATATGTTCTTAAACGAAAAGGGTGATTTCCTTCCTGATAAAAGCCAGGTCGGGCATTTATCGGCAGGCGTGCCGGGCTCAGTTGCGGGATTATTATACGCACTTGAAAAATACGGTTCTATGACCCGTGAAGATGTATTGGCGCAATCAATTAAACTTGCCGAAGATGGATTTGAAATGGAGGATAAACTTGCGGAATCACTCAATTCAAACTATAACCTGTTTAACAAATTCCAGTCGTCAAGAAAAGTCTTTACAAAAGGCGGCTTGAAATATACAGCCGGTGAAAAGTTTGTACAGAAAGATCTTGCTAATACTCTAAAGCTTATCAGCATACACGGCAGAGACGGGTTTTATTCCAGCATTACCGCAGAACTTATTGTAAAAGAAATGCAGCAGGGTGCGGGAATCATTACAAAAGAAGATCTGCTGAATTACCAGCCTGTTGAACGTGAACCTGTTCGCACAAATTATAAAGGATATGATGTATATTCAATGCCGCCGCCAAGCAGCGGGGGAATAGCGCTTATTCAGTTACTGAACATGATCGAAAATGAAACAATTCCGGATAGGAACGATGTTTATAATGGTATTAAGGATCAGGCGAACTATTACCATACTATGATTGAGAACATGAAACGTGTTTACGCTGATAGAAGCGAGCATCTGGGTGACCCCGATTTCTGGAAGGTTCCTGTAAATGAGCTTACCGGTAAAGATTACGCTAAAGAAAGAAGAAACCAGATAGGCGATAATGCAACTCCCCCCAGTGAAATTAAACCGGGAGTATTTGTTAAGGAATCAGACCAGACAACGCACTACAGCATCATTGATAAAGACGGAAATATGGTAAGTGTTACAACTACTCTGAATAATACATATGGTTCCGGTGTGGTTGTTGATGGAGCGGGTTTTTTGCTGAATGATGAAATGGATGATTTTGCTTCAAAGCCGGGTGAACCAAATATGTTCGGCTTGATCGGCAATGAAGCCAATGCTATTGTACCGGGTAAGAGAATGCTGAGCAGCATGACTCCAACAATAATATTGAAGGACGGGAATCCGTTTATGGT
>JABFSP010000286.1 GCA_013140565.1 Ignavibacteria bacterium | reverse complement strand
GTTTTAACCATTAATTATCATAAAATTTTAGACGATAATTATAAGTTTTTGTGTAAAATTTATAATCAGGGCACATTTTTTTGGTAAAATTCAAAATAGATATGCTTAGATTTTTGCGGGTATTTTTTCGCGGACCAAGGAATTAAAATTAAATTGTACTATTGAAAAATACTAAACTGGTAAAATTATTAAGTACCTTTTCGCGTTCTGAAATGAAAGAATTCAGGAATTTTGTCATGTCCCCTTTTTATAATACAAATAAAAATGTCACCAATCTTAATGAGGTATTGATGAAGTTCCATCCGGATTATGACTCCAAATTACTTACCGAAGAGCATATCTATTCCGGAGTATTTGGAGCCGGGAAATTTGATTATTTTAAAATTAAAAATATTTCCTCAGATCTTTACAACCTGGCTCTCGGATATCTTAGACAGGTTCCAAACCCAGCGACAGAATTCATTGGCGAATACAACCTGGTTGTACAGCTAAGATTGCGCAAACTGTTCAATCTTCATAAAAAATTAGTTATGAATCTGCAGGAAAGCTTCAAAAAAAATGAATTTAGAGAGAGCGAATTCCTTTATGATAATTACCTTCTTACCCGCGAAAACCAGCTGGTTGATCTCTTCGAAAAGCCAAGTAGTGTTACCGGGATACTAGATGAATTCGAAAGTTTTTATGAATATCTGGTATTTCACCTGCTGCAGTATTACAACCTGCTGATTCACATTGGCAAGGAAAATAATGTTAAGATTAATATTAAAATGATAGACGAGGTTGTAAGTTTTCTTGAAAAGGGGCCTGTAAGTAATCACCCTACTACTTTGGCTTACCAGTATTTGATACTGTTGAAATTAAAACAGAAAGAAGAGTACTACTTTACACTGAAAGCCAATTACTTTAATTGCTTCAGTAAAATGGATGCATCTGCTGCATACCGCACACATATGCATATGTTCGGATATTGTGCCGATATGTATAACTTTAAGGGCGACCGGAGATATATTCAGGAAGGTTACGAACTATACAAACACTCATACCTGAACGGCAGAGTTACATCGGGAGAGCTGCTTTACCCGGATTTTGTAAATTTTATCAAAGTGTTCGTACGGGCGGGCGATACTGAACTTGCTGAACAATTTATTTCTGACTATTCGCCCAAATTACCTGTTGACCAGTATGAAAACAGTATCAATTTTTCCAGGGCGTATATATCACACTATTCCGGAGATATTAAAAATGCATTAATATATATTTCAAAAGTAAATTTTCCGCTGGCTATTCTGAAAGTACAGGTAAAGATATTGCAGGTTCAGCTCAATTACCAGCTTGGTTACTTCGAAGAAACCAGAAGTATGATAGAATCATTCAGAAAGTCACTCGCCAGGGAAGAAGTGATTTCCGATGAATATAAAAACCCTATATTGAGTTTTATGAAACATACGATCAATCTGATTGATCTGAAGCAGGAAACTGACAGAAAAAAACGTGAACTCGAACTTAGCCTGCTTAAAAAGACAATTATTGATTCTCAGTTAAATCATTTTGGTGTCCGTTTCTGGCTGCTTGATAGAATTGATGAGTTTTGAAACTGTATCCAAATTACCTTAATCATTAAGCTTCATCAAAACCCACAAATACGGTAAAAGCTATCAATCCAAATTTACTACTTCAGCAGGATCATTTTTTTCACTTCACTGAATGTGGAGGTTTCAATTTTATACAGATAAACCCCGCTCGGCATCTCAGATGCATTCCAACCGGCAGTGTATATTCCCGCATCCAGTTTTTCATTCACAAGAGTTGCAATTTCCCTTCCCTGAATATCAAAAATAATTAATTTAACAAGCGAGGGATCCGTCAAATGAAATTTGATATTTGTACCCGGGTTAAAAGGATTGGGATAATTTTGCTCAAGAAAAAATCCGCACGGAATTTCTTCTTCGTGTGATAAAACGCCTGTAAACTGGTTACCTCCGCTCGTGGTTTTGTACATTTTCCCAAACAACCCTGCTGTCCACCCTGTTTGGGCATTGATAAAATTCATTGCAAGCAGATTATAAGAGCCGGCAGCGGTTTGTGAAGACCAATTAAGCCCTGAATTTGTAGTTTTGTATATTATACCGTCTGATCCTGTGAGACCCTGTGCCCAGCCTGTGTTAACATTAACAAAAAAACAATCACTAAAGCGACCCGGTACATGAACCTGCCCGATCCAGTTGATCCCACCATTCGTCGATCTTAAAACATCTCCTCCGCTGATTACCCAGCCGGTTTGGGAGTTCAAAAAAATGAAATCCTCAACTATCTCTGTTGCATTCAGGGTTTCTATCCAGTCAGCGCCGCCGTTTGTAGTTCTGAAGAATAGACCGTCATAGTTAACCTTCCTTCCACCTGTCCACCCTGTCAGATTATCGGTAAACTGTATACTGTAACATCTTTCAATTCCGGGCACATAACCAACTAAAAACCAGTTCACTCCACCGTTAAGAGTTTTATATACAGCATTAATAACACTATTTGTTTCCACCGTTACCCAGCCTGTTTGGGAATTAAGAAAGAATATTGAACTTAGACAGGATGATAAACCGGCGTTGTAAGTATTCCAGGAAATACCTGAATTGGTTGTTCTGTAAACATTTCCTCCGCAGGCTGAAATGTATCCTGTAGCAGCATTCAGAAATTTCATATCACTGATATCGGCGGCAAAAGTTTCAACCAGGTTCCATTGCGCACCTCCGTCTATAGTTTTAAAACATGCGTTTGAAGTGCTGATGTAATATCCGGTTTGAGCATCAATGAACTGAATTGAAATTATATGCTCTGTTTCACCGCTTTGGAGAGGATACCAAGCACCCTGTGCATTTACTTTAACTGATACCAATAATAAAATGAGCAAAATTGCAATGTGATATTTCATTTTCTGTTCCGTGTTTAATTTACCCAAAACTAAGTTTTTTCCTTTCTCAATCAAAAGAAACATATATCAAAATGTGAATTGAATTGCTGAATTTTACCTAAAAGAATCTCCAAAATTATGATTTATTGCCATTTTTAAGTATTTTTGCAATATAATGCGTGAACTGGAAATGGGCTATGGAAAACACGAAGCTAATTAAGTTACTGCGGACTTTTTCGAAGGATGAGCTCAGGAATTTTGAGAGCTTCATTCGTTCACCTTACTTTAACAATGGCGCGTATCTTGTTAAGTTCTTTGAGGAAACAAAAAAGTTTGGTCCAAAATTCAGCAGCATACATTTTACAAAAGAAAAGATCTTTGAAAAACTCCAGCCATCAGCAGTATACAATGATGCGTATATGCGAAAAATCATTTCAAACCTTACAAAACTTGCGGATGAATTCCTGATTTATAATTCGTTTGCAGATAAAAACAATGAAAAACAACTTGCTCTTCTTGAACAATACCGGAAACGCGGACTGGATGCAGATTTTGAAAAATTACTGAACAATACAGAAAAAAACGATCCTGCAGCAATACATAAAGATAATGATTTCAATCTATACCGTTTGTATGGAAACGCTGTGAACTATCATCTTGACAGGGACTACAAAAAAGTACTTGAATACTACCAGAAAGAAGCAGATTCATTTTTGAAATACTCTGTTTCAAAATTTCTGGAGATGTACGGAGATATGATAAATTCACAGCATATGTATCAGGCCAATTTCAAAATGCCGCTTCTTGATGCAGTTCTTAATGCGGCAGGAGAAAATAATTTTTTTGATGATCTCTCGCTTAAGGTCACAACATACACCCTGCTAATTGATCTTACCCAGGAACATAACTACTATATAAAATTAAAAGAAGCTTTACATGAAGCCTCCTCAGTATTAAGCAGGGATACTGAGCTTAATGCATATCTTGCACTCATAAATTTTGGGATAAGAAAAGCTCATTCCGGAGAATCAAAATATTATGGGGAAATAGGGGAATTTTATGATAAAATGCTTGAAAAGGGCGTATTGATGGAGGGTAATCATCTTTCATATTATTATTTTATCAACATTGTTACTAATCGCATCAGAATGAAAAATTTCGAAGCGGCTGAAGAATTCATAAACAAATATTCCGAAAGACTCCATCCCGAAGATAAAGACGATATAGTAAACTTTTGTTATGCCAGGCTCAACTTTTATCTTGGAAAATTTGAAAGTGCACTTGTGTGTATTGCCAGGATCAATCTGCAGCAAACTCACATAAAACTTGAAGTAAAAAATTATCTGTTAATGATATATTATGAACTTGATATGACAGAAGAAGCATATTACATAATTGATTCTTATAAACATTACATAAAAAGAGATGAAACTGCTTCTGATTTTGTAATGAACACAAACAGAAATTTTCTTGATAGCTATTCCGGATTGCTGAAATTAAAAGTATCACATAAAAGTGATGAAATAGAATTACTGCTTAAAAAGATCGGATCAACGGAAACATTGAACAAACAGTGGCTTATTGATAAAGGCAAAGAATTAATAAATAAAGGGGCTTAAGCCCCTTTATACTGCTGCTTTGTATTCCCCGTTTTATATGTCAAACTTCACACCCGCTGTAAATCTGAAACCATTATTTTTTGCAGTAGTTGTACCTTTAAGAATATTTGAAAACCCCAGAGAATAACCCATGCCTGTAAAAAGCTCTGTATTATCTGCGACTTTAAATCCCATGCCGCTGCCAAAATAAAGCCCGAAATCAACGGATTCGAATGAAGTAGAAACATCCTTTTCCTGGAAGTTAACTCCATCAGTTGCCTCTTCGTTTGCGGATAACTGTATGCCAAGAATCGGCCCGAGTTCAAAATATGGTTTAACCTGATTCAATGGAAACTTTACGTTAACCAGCATTGGAAATTCAATGTAACCGAGGTTTTCTGTGAAGGTAACACCATTATTGCCTCTGATCTCAAAGCCTTTCATGATGTATCTTATTGCAGGTTTTATAGATACATTTTTTGAAACACCGATATCTACGAATCCGCCTACCATAAACCCGGTTTTTGAGCCTGTATTAAAACTGGGTTTTATGTTGGCATTTGCAAGGTTTAATCCGCCTTCCAAACCAAGCCCTATACCCTGTTTTGAAAAAGAAGCAGAACCAGACCAAGACAATTTCGAATAAGCGCGCCAGACATGATTATGCTCTGGACTATTCTATTGTGGTGGGCCTAGAGCTGACCGGCGCC
>JABFSP010000401.1 GCA_013140565.1 Ignavibacteria bacterium | reverse complement strand
ATTGCAGGTAAACCAAATCCGGCAAGCTCCATTATTGTTGATATACCCGAGCGGCAAACTACAAGATCACAGCAGGAATACGCATAATCTATTTTATCAATATATTTCAGGGCTTTCACTCTTTTATTTGATGAAACTGCTGAATTCACCATGTCAAAATCAGTTACGCCGGTTTGCCATATTATCTGTATTCCCGAATCCGTAATGTTTTTGAAACATTCAAGCAGCGCAGTATTAATGCTCCTGGCGCCCTGACTGCCGCCAAATACAAACAGGATTTTCCTGCTCTCATCCATACCGAAATACTTCGAAGCTTCTGCGCGGTTATACTGTTTCATGTTTTCCCTTACGGGGTATGACATTACAACCGTATTATCTGTGCGTTTCAGAAATTTCTTCGTTCCTTCAAAATTCAGTATCACTTTATCAGCTTTTGGTGAAACAAGCTTTACTGTTACTCCCGGGTAATAATTACCCTCTTCAATGACATTAGGCAGACCAAATGACTGTGCTGCCTTTAGCACCGGACCTGATACAAAACCGCCTGTGCCGTAAACCAGCTCAGGTGCAAAATCTTTCAGTATTTTTTTAGAGTCTTTCAGTGCTTTAAATACTTTAAATGCTGCTGATATATTTTTTAAATTTAAACTTCTCTTAAACCCGGTTATTTCAATTGTTTCAAGTTTGTATCCGTTTGCAGGAATTATTTTCTCTTCTATTCTGCCTTTTGCGCCTATGAATTTTATTTCAATGTTACTGTTCAGTTTTACAAGCTCATCGGCAATAGCAATTGCCGGGTAAATATGTCCGCCGGTTCCGCCGGCTGCGAATATGATCCTGTTAATCATTCAGCTTTATTCATGTGTGCTTCCTGCTGCTGCCAGTGATTCCCTGAGCAATGCCCCCTTGGGCTGTACCCGGTATGTTGATATGTTCAATAATATTCCCACAGCAATTGAATTAAATATTATTGAAGTTCCGCCATAGCTTATGAATGGCAGTGTCTGGCCTGTTGTAGGGATCATACCCGTTGCCACCATCATATTTATAATTGCATTCATACCGATAATTACTGTTATACCAAAAGCAAGATACCTGCCAAAATCATCCGGTATGCTTTTAGAAAGCTTTAAACCGCGGTAAACAAAAATTGCAAATAGTAAAATTACTATTGTAACTCCCCAGAAGCCATATTCTTCACCAACGATTGAAAATACAAAATCATCGTATGATTGAGGGAGGAAAAGCTCGCGCTGGTTTGAGTTACCTGGACCCACACCGAAAAATCCACCATTACCGAATCCGATTATCGCCTGTGATAACTGGTAGCTTCCCGTGCCGCCTGTGGTGTGCTCCTGGTATGAAAAAATCCTGTTGAGTATATATGGTTTTGATAACACGAATAATATTGCAGCCGGTATCATAGAAACGACCGTGATTGCCATATATTTCATCTTTACCTTGCCTACCCAGAATACCATAAGACTCGAAATAAATATCACACTCGCAGTTGAAAAGTTTGGCTGAACAGCAATTAACGCAACAACAACAAGCACATAACCCAATAATGGCAGGTAACCATAATACAAATTGTTGATATAATCTTTCTTCTTTGAAAGCAGGTACGCAATGTTTATTAAAAGAGCATATTTAACAAAATCAGCCGGCTGAAAGCTGAAACCGCCTACATATATCCATCTTGCTGCGCCTTTGGTTGATTCAACTCCGGCAACCAATAAATACAGAAGTAATAGTATCGCCGCACCCATCAGGTATTTCCTGTACTTCGCAAGGTGCAGGTAACTTACACGTGAAACAAGAAATATCAAAAATATTCCCATGCCGGCTCTCATTAAATGATTGCGGAAAAGCATTGCGCTATCCCCACTCATTTTGGTTGACCAGCTTGATGACGCGCTATACACAACGCCAAGGCTGAATGTTATCAGCGCCAGGATAGGTATCAGCAGCCACAGGTCTATTTTATTTACTCTTGGTTCCAATATTTTATTTGAGTGAATTAACTATTTCTTTAAAAACAAATCCTCTGTGCTCATAGTTATCAAACATATCAAAACTTGCGCATGCCGGTGAAAGCAGCACTACATCGTTACTTACTGCATTTGCTTTCGCTTTAACAATAGCGTCATTCATATCATCTGCCATCGTTACCGGCAGTTTATCTATGAAGTAATCATATACTTTCTGTTTTGATGAGCCTATCGCGATAATATGTTTTACATGTTCTTTGACTTCTTTTTCAATCTGACTGTAATCATTGCCTTTATCTTTTCCGCCAAGAATCAATACTAACGGTTCTGTGAATCCTTTTAACGCATACCAAACTGAATTCACATTTGTAGCCTTGGAATCGTTATAGTATTTTATTCCATCAAGTTCTCTAACATACTCAAGCCTGTGCTCAACACCTTTGAAGTTTTCAAGTGTCTTCTTTATATATTCCTTTTCAATCCCGAAAATTTTTGCCGAAATAACAGAAGCCATTGCATTGTATACGTTATGCTCACCTTTAATTATCAACTTCTGTGTATCTATAACATTTTCTTCACCCATGTAATAGTAGTAGATTAGATCCATATTATTTACATAAGCTCCTGTGCCTGTTTCCTGTTTGACACTAACATTCAGGCTGAAAGCGGATTTGCTTGCATTTACACTGTTTGCCGAGCGGCGAACAAGTTCATCATCGTAATTAAAAACAAAATAATCGCTGCTGTTCTGATTTTCCGCTATTCTCATTTTCGATTCGAGGTATTTTTCAAAAGATTCATATCTATCCAGGTGGTCGGGAGTAACATTCAGCAAAATTGATATGAACGGTTTAAATTTCTTGATATTATCAAGCTGAAAGCTGCTTGTTTCAAGCACAACAATTGATTTTTCATCAGTCTGTTCAACTATATCACTGAAAGCTATGCCGATATTGCCGCAAACAAACGTTTTAAATCCGGCATCTTTGAACATCTCGCCAATCAAAGTTGTAGTTGTAGTTTTTCCGTTAGTTCCGGTAATTGCTATTACTTTACCTTTGCAGAACCATGAAGCGGCTTCGATTTCGCTTACTACATTTATTCCCTTAGCCAGCGCTTTTTGTATTATTGCGGAATTTTGCGGTACACCAGGACTTACAACCATAATTTCGGATTCAAATGCCCTATCCGAATGAACACCGAATTCATGAGCTATGCCTTTTTCTTTTATTTCAGCTGAAAATGTTTTATCAATTTCAGCTTCATCAGTAGAATCACTTAAGAACACATCAAAGCCTTTTCTCTTAAGCAGCTTTGCTGCGGCAACACCGCTTCTTGCCGCGCCTACTATCGTTACCTTTTTTTCTTTTTCTAAAATGTCTATCAAAATATTTTACCTTGGGAAAGTTACACCAACATTTAAGCCAATACCCTGGTACCTGAGGTCGTCAAACTCCCTGAGGTAATTGAAGTATTTAAGCTCTATCATTATGTTAAAATCGTAATTCCTGAAAAATACCGCACCTGCTATAAGATTAAGTCCAAGACCGCCGCGTGCTGCAACGCTTGTTTTATTCGGATCGTCTCTATCCCTGCCGATGAAATGGAGTCCGAGCCCGCCCCCTACAAACGGGTCAACTTCTGATTTGTTAGATGAACCGAGGAATGGATACATAACATTTACGTCGAGACCTATATCGGTAAACGCCGGACTTGTTTTAAACCTGAACGGAATACTTATTTCTGCCCAGAAACCATCACCAACATATTTACCAAATGCTTCAAGCGCTATAAGCTGGTTCCCGTTGTAATCACCCTGCAGGAAAAACATACCTATCTTACCGCCCGGCACAAAGTATATTTTTTTGGAGGGTTTCTGCATCAGTTTTGTTTTACCTTCTGATGATTTTAACTTATAGGAATTTAAATTCAAACCTGAATTATCATCAGACTTCAATTTAAGCTCACCTGCTGAATATTGTGAAAATGTGATTCCCGTGATGAGGAATAATAAAACGAGGGTTCTTGTTAATTTTGTTTTTCTCATATCTGATCCTTTTATAGATTAATTTATTTATCTTATCTTAAATGTTGCAAACGTTAAAATTGCAAGAATAACAGCTACTATATAAAATCTTGTTACAATTTTGGGTTCCGGTATCCCGCTTAATTCATAGTGATGATGCAGTGGTGACATTTTAAATACTCTTTTGCCTTCACCGTATTTTTTCTTTGTATATTTAAAGTAGTACCTTTGGATTATTACAGAAAGTGACTCTGCGAAAAATATCCCGCCAAGTATTGGCAGCAGAAACTCTTTTTTTATCAGAATGGAAAGTGTGCCAATCGCTCCGCCTAGTGCAAGTGAACCTGTATCACCCATAAACACCTGCGCAGGGTATGAATTAAACCACAGAAATCCAAGTGATGCGCCAACTAAAGCTGCGCAGTATACCGCAAGCTCACCATTACCGGGCAGGTAGATAATATCAAGATAGCGGCTGAATATTTCATTACCTGATAAGTACGCAATTAAACCGATCGCAAGTCCCGCTATACCAACCGTGCCTATTGCCAGCCCGTCAAGTCCGTCTGTAAGATTCACAGCATTTGAAGTTGCCGTAATTATAAATACCATGAGCGGTATGTAGAAATACGAAAAATCAAATTCAATTTGTTTAATGAACGGAATTGTTGTAACTGAATTGATCTTTTCAAATTCCGGCAGGAAGTAAATCAGGCATGCAATTACGATTCCAAGACCAATCTGGTTCATCAGCTTATACCTTGCAACCAAACCCTTTTTCATTTTTTTAACAACTTTAAGGTAATCATCTATAAAGCCAACAAGTCCCATCCAAACTGTTGCAAGAAGCATAAGGAGTATATATGTATTTTTAAGGTCACCCCAGAGCAGTACAGGAACCAGAATTGCCAGCAATACAATTACACCGCCCATTGTGGGTGTGCCAGCTTTTGAATAATGTGTCTGAGGTCCGTCGTGCCTTATTTCTTCGCCAACATGTTTTCTTTTAAGTATCTTTAATATCTTCGGTCCTATCCAGAAACAAATTATCATAGCAGTTATAGCGGAAAGAGCAGATCTCCATGTTAAAAATCTGAACACGTCAAATCCCGGGGGATTAAAAGTTTTATTTATATATTCCGCTAAGTAGTATAACATTTAGCTATAGATTGTTTTTAGTTTACGGATATATTGTTAATTATATCTTCCATTTTCATTGAGCGTGACCCCTTAACAAGAACAACATCACCTTTTTTAAGCTGAAGGTTTAAAAATGAACTCATTGACTGCTTATCATCAAAATGGAAATTATTTTTAACTCCTTTAGCTGCTTTATGCGTGTTAAATGAATCATTGCCAAATGTTAACAGATTTTCAAACTTCATCTGTTTAACTATTTTACCGATCGCTGCATGTTCTTTTATGCTTGCCTTGCCAAGCTCCAGCATATCCGCCAGCACAGCAAATTTTTTCCCGGTGATTCTGTAAACCTTCAGGTTTTCAAGCGCAGCTTTAACGGAATCAGGGTTGGAATTGTATGTATCATCAATAACCCAAACCCCGTTAATGCTTTTTAGCTGGTTGCGCCTGTTTGACTCAATTTTATAGCCGGATATCCGCTGTTTTATGTCACGAACCGGGACTTCGAAATAGAAACCAACTACAGCAGCACAAAGTGCTGCGTTACAGCTTTGATAACCGATATTTTTTAATTGAGCTTTAATTTTCTTATTGCTAAAATTTATTTCAAGTTCCGCGTAAAACTTATTGAATCCTTTTACTTTTGCTTTAACTTCTGCCCTGCCTTTGAATCCAAAACTGAAAGTCTTTATGTTTTTGTATTTCCTGTACTTTTCCAGGTACTTATCATCTGCATTGAGAAAAAATGTTCCGTAAACCTGATTAAGATACTCAACCAACTCACCTTCCGCCCTTGCAGCGCCTTTTATATCAATTAAAAATTCAAGGTGCTCCTTGCCAATATTGGTAATTATTCCGAACTGCGGCTCCGCTATCCGGCAAAGTTTTTCAACTTCCCCAAAATGATTGGTACCTATTTCAATAACAGCAATTTGATGTTCACTCCTTAGCCTGAAAAGCGTTAGCGGTACACCTAGCTGGTTATTAAGGTTACCTTCTGTCTTTAGTACATTGTACTTTGCTTCAAGTACTTCTGCTATAAAATCCTTGGTTGATGTTTTTCCGTTACTTCCGCTGATTGCTATTACGGGAATTACGAATTTATTTCTGTAAACCCGTGCAATTTCGCCAAGCGCTATTTCAGTATCTTTTACTGTTATGAAACATCTGTTTTTAAAAGAACGTTTTGCTGCCGGTTTATTTTTGTTGAACCATTTTTCCGTTACAACTGTACATTTTGCTTTTACGCTGCTAACAAAATCATGTCCGTCGAATCTTTCACCTTTTATTGCAAAGAACAGGTCATTTGTGCCGCATTTTCTGGAATCGATTGAAACACCTGTGAACTTTTTATTTTCAAATACCTCAGCGTTATGTATCTTAATTCCGCGAATTTTCCTGATATCAGCAAGCTGCAGATTCATTTTCCGTACTTTTCAGCTAATTCCCTGTCGCTCAAATGGTGTTTAACACCCTTAATTTCCTGGTATGTTTCGTGTCCCTTGCCTGCAATGAGTATTATATCGCCTTTACCGCTCTTTTCTATAGCCTTTTTAATTGCAAGCACACGGTTCTCTTCAATTGAATAATTATCGCTTGAAATTCCCGCTTTTATTTCTTCAATTATGCTCATCGGCTCTTCGTCTCTTGGGTTATCAGATGTGATTATCACTTCATTGCTGTTGCTTACCGCAATATTACCCATCATTGGTCTTTTTGCCTTATCCCTGTTACCGCCGCAGCCAAACACCGTGATAATTTTTCCTTTCGAACCGCTTTCATCCAGAATTTCTCTTATTGTAGTGAGTACATTTAAAAGTGAATCAGGCGTATGGGAATAATCAATTATAGCATCTGCTCCATTATTCAATTTTACCCTGTTAAACCTGCCATCAACTGAATCAAATTCGGCTATATACTTCACAATATCTTTGTAACTAACCTGCAGTGAATGCAGCGCAGCAACAGCGGCCAGAATGTTTGAAACATTGAACTTGCCAGTCAGTTTTGTTTTTATTTTTATGCTCTCAATATCTTCACCGTTCCTTGGAACCAGTACTTCAAAACTCATTCCATCAATATCCATATTGATCTTCTTTGCAGTAAAAGTTCCGCATCCAAATCCATAGGCAATTCTTTCCGCTTCGCTTCCTGAAACTATCCTGGAGCCGTATTCATCGTTGCAATTATATATCGCTGCGGGCTGAATACCCTTTGCGCCGATCCTTTTTAATGAATCAAACAGCATTTTCTTGGTATCAAAGTAACTATCCATATTACCGTGAAAATCCAGATGTTCCGGGGTTAAATTCGTGAATACGGCAATATCGAATTCTATTCCGTAAACCCTGCAAAGCGCCAGTGAGTGTGATGATACTTCCATCACCGCAACTTCAACGCTCTCATCCGCCATTTCTTTAAGTATTCTGTTAAGCTCAATTGCATCCGGAGTAGTATGTTCAGTTTTTAAAAATCTTTTGTTAATATAATTTCCGTTTGTTCCTATGAGCCCTGTTTTTTTACCAAGTGACTGCAGAACAAAATTGATCATTGATGTTACAGTAGTCTTGCCGTTTGTGCCGGTAACCCCAACCATTTTCATTTTTGCTGAAGGAAATCCGTAATAAGCATTGCTCATTTGCGCCATTGTTTTGCGTGCATCAGCAACTTTGTGAATCCTTCCATCAATTATACCCGGGTCACCATCTGTGATTACAGCCTTCGCGCCCTTGTTTAACGCATCTTTCACATACTTGTTGCCATCGGTTACAAATCCTTTAATTGCGAAGAAAATATCATTCTGCCCAACATCACTTGAGCCGGCAGTAAGCTTATTGATATTAAAATCAAAGCTTTCTTCCAGGTTGATCATTTCATTTTCTGCAATTGTTAGCATTTCGCTGAATTTCATTTTAAATTGCCGGCTTAAATATTTTCCGGTTAAAATTTTCCCGGTGAATCACAATTTATTATTACCTGCTGGTTTTTTGCGAGCTGCGTACCTGCTTCAGGTACCTGTGTTGTTACTTTACCGCAGCCGTTAACTTTATAATCTATCCCAAGTGTTGACATTACTTTAATGCATTTCCTTACGCTCATACCTCTTAAGTCCGGCATTTTAACAGTGTTCACTTTATCTAAATTATTATCATTGTTTGCGCCGGCTGTTACAAGCTTTATTTTCCTGTTCCCTTTTTCATCGGTGAACTGCTCCTGAGAAACAACTATAGCATTCTTGCGTGCACCTTCAACTTCAAACGGAATTTCATTTTCATTTAAGAATTTAACAGCATCGCTGATATCAAAATTCACAAGATTCAGTGAAGTGTTATCAACCTTGTTGTTTGATGTCAGTACAATATCAGCGTTATTTTCAGGCGCTGAAAATTCATGAAGACCCGTTAAATTAATTATGCGCTCAGCAATTTTTCTAAATATCGGTGCGGAAACTTTTCCGCCGTAATACTCACCTGCACCGGGAGCGTCTATAATCACTGCAATTACTATCTGCGGATTTTCAGCTGGAAAATAACCCATAAATGATGATGTATACTTGCTTTTTGAATATTTTCCTTCAACCATTTTCTGGGATGTACCTGTTTTACCCGCAATTTTTATGTTCTCAATACGTGCATCTTTTCCTGTACCGTTTTCAACAACTCCAACAAAAAGTTCTGTTAGCGCCTTGGCTGTTGTTTTTGAGATCACATTTCTAATTTCAACGGGCTTGTACTCCTTTAACAAAGTGCCGTCGGGAGCAAGAATTTTCTTTATGATAAATGGCTTCATCATCATTCCGCCGTTAGCTACGCATGCGTATGCATTAGTCATTTGCAGAGCTGTTACAAGCACTTCATATCCAATTGCCATGTAATTGAGTGAAACGGGCGAAAATTCAACAGGTTTTTTTAATCTGCCTTTTACTTCACCCGGCAGGTCAAGCCCGGTTGTAATGCCAAAACCAAAATCCCTGGCATACTTGTAAAATCTTTCCCTGCCAAGGCGGTTTGCAACCTGTATTGTGCCGATATTGCTTGATTGCTCGATTACCTGCTGGAAGGTCATGCTTGAAGATTTGTGTGAGTCTTTAATGTTCATGTACTCACCGCCGTAAGTGTTAATGACATCAAACTTGCTGAGAATACTTTCTTCAAGCGCGGCAGCTCCGGTTACAATTTTGAATGTTGAACCCGGTTCATACAGATCTGTAATTTCGGCTATTCTATCCTGACTGCTGCCATCAAGATTTATTGAATGCATTGCAAGTATTTCACCTGTTTTTACATTCATAACAATTACCTTGCCGCCGGTTGAATTATTTGCTTCAACGCCTGCGGTAAGTTCTTCTTCAGCAATTTTTTGCAGGTTCATATCAACCGTCAAAATGACATTGTTGCCGTCAACAGGTTCCTGCCTTGGATATTCAACTGCGGGACGTTTTCTGCCAAGACCGTCTTTCTGCATGACAACATAACCCTCTTTACCAGAGAGCATATCATTGAGCTCGAGCTCAATTCCGCTCAAGCCGTTATTATCAATGTTTGTGTATCCAACTATCTGCGAAGAAAGCTTATCGTAATTAAATATCCTGTTCGGCTCATTGAGTTTTATTACACCCGAAAAATTCATATCCTTAACCTGGGCTTCATATTTCGGGTCTATTCTTCTTTCAAGCCAAACGAATGAGGTGTTTTTGGAGTTTAGTTTATCCATGTAGAAGCTCTTATCTTTTTTAAAGATATTTGCAAATACCTGGGCTACTGAATCCTTGTTATCAACCATGTTCGGGTCAGCGGCAAACGAATACATAACGATGTTCGATACAAGCGAATTCATCTTGCGGTCAAAGATTATTCCGCGCGATGATTTGAGCGAGATCTTGCTTTCATACTGCTTCTTGGCTGCAAGCTGGTACCTTGCTGCATCAATTACCTGGATTGTGAATAGCTTATAAAGGATGACCAGAAATAATAAAGCGAACACAGCCATAAAGATCGTTATTCTTCTTTCTGTGTTCGCCTTAATATTTGTGTTTGTTCTTTCCCGCATTCCGTTTTTGCCGGTTACACACTCCGGCTGATATGTATTATTAAAGTACTATTGAGTGATTTTTTCCAGTTCAGACCTCTCTATTGTGATCTTTTTGGGTTTACTTGTTGAATACTGGAGTCCGAGTTTATCTACAGCAGTATTCTTAATATTATCAAAATTGGTTAAACGCTCTATTTCAGTCTGTAAATTGTTGTTTGATGTAACGGTTTTGTTTATATCTGTTCTAACGTTGTTATTATCAACTACCAATGTGTTAACAGAAATGATATTATTAACAAAGAAGACTATTATTCCCGCCGTTATGAACAGCATTACCATCAGATTGAATAACGAAATTTTTCTTTGTTTCGGGCTTCTCATTAAATATCTTTTTTGTATTTATTTTTACTGCCCTGCTTATTGGAATCTTTTTCTGCTGCCCTGAGCTTTGCGCTTCTTGATCTTACATTTAAACTTATTTCTTCTTCCGTTGCCTCAACAGGTTTTTTTGTTAACACTTTCAGTTTTTCATTGGAACGAATGGCGTTTTTTACTATCCTGTCTTCCAGCGAATGGTAAGATACTGCCACTATTCTCGCTCCTTCTGTCATCATTTCAGGTGAATCTTCCAGCACACGCTCAAGATTTTCAAGCTCATTGTTAACTTCTATTCTGATTGCCTGGAAAAGCCTTGATAGATCACTATTTAAAAATCTGGGTGGAACCTTTGCGCTTAAAAGCTCTGTCAACTGGAAAGTTGTTTCAAACTTCTTACTTTTCCTGTATTCAACTATCTCTTTTGCTATCTGCCTGCTGTAACGCATTTCAGCATATTTAAACAGAATGTCTGCCAGATCCTTTTCGCCGTATGTATTAAGAACGTCTGCAGCAGTTAATTGCTGGCTTTTATCAGCACGCATATCAAGCGCTGTATCTTTCTGGTAACTGAACCCTGCTTCATGGCTTAACTGGAAAGTTGAAAGACCAAGATCCATCACAATGCCGGCAATTTTTTCAAACCCTTCACTTTGAACTATATCTATGATCTCTCCAAAGTTCCGCTGTTTAAAAATTATCCTGCTGCTGTATTCTGAAAGAACTTTTTTGCAGTGCTCAATTGCGTAAACATCTCTGTCAATCGCAATTACTACAGTTTCTTCGGGTGAATCTTCTAATATTTTTTTGGTATAACCGCCGCCTCCGAGTGTGCAGTCAACATAAACCCTTTTTGTGCCTTCTGAATCGCCTTTGTGTGCTTCTAAAAGATACTGTGTGGTTTCTCTCAGAAGAACAGGCTCGTGATAGAATACTTCATCCAAAATTTACTCACCGGTATTTTTTGTATAAAGCTTCGTCATCACTTTCTGCATAACGCCTTCATATGAATCAGGGCTCCCTTTAAGATACTTGTTATAAGTATCGGGGTTCCAAAGCTCAATGCGCTCAAGCTGTCCGATAAGCAGTACATCCTTTTTAATGCCTGTGATATCTTTCATTTCCTGTGGAATCAATATCCTGTGCTGTGAATCTACGGTTAGCTCATCAGCATAAAAGAACATCTGTCTTCTCATCAGTACTTCATCATCTGTATATGGATTGGTTGATCGTACGGTTTCGAGAACCTTCATCCATTCATTTGAAGGGAACAGCCAAATGCAGTTATCACGCCCAAGGGTTACATTCAAAATACCATTGGCTTCCGGCAAGATGTGCTTGCGGAACTTGGCAGGCATGATCAATCTGCCCTTTTCGTCAATAGTAGTATTTGAGTGCCCTTGAAACAATGATGGTTTTTTATTTATTTTTGAGTGATTTTAAACGAAATCCGGGTGAAAGTGTGGTGAAATCTAAATCCTCCACTTCCCTCCATTTTCCTCCACTACAAAAATACGAAAAAAAATCCATAAGTCAAGGGTTTTTTCGCTATTTTAATAAATTTTTTAAATTTTTTGATTAAGGGTATTTAGCTGGCAAATCTATTTTTTTTATCCTGTTACTATAATATACTAGAAAATATCAAAAACTGTGCCGGTTGCCTTGCCGAATAAAAATATTCCAAGAATTATCAATATGATCCCTGCGTAAAAATTAAGCTTACCAATTGTATTTTTATTTATTCGGTGCTTGTTGCCGGCGATCAATTTAAGCAGAAGCCAGAACCAAAGTACGGTGCCTGAAAAGGCACCCACAGAAAAAAGGAGGCCGCTTAAAAAAGAGCTTTCAAGTACTCCAAAGCTTTTCACGTATCCAACAAGTATCACCCATGAAGCCGGAAGCGTTATGGATGAAATGCATAACATTACTCCCATTAAAAACTGCCCGAAAAAATTTGATTCAACCTGCGGCACATGTGATTTAGCGGCTAATTCCTTTGCCCTTCCCTGTGCTTTGCTTAGGTGTTCTGATTCCTTTGCTTCAAGTTTTTCAAGGTCAAGTTTTGTACGCATAATTTTAATACCGTAAGCTATAACAACTACACAACCGGCATAGGTCAGTACGATCTGTATTGCATTGATATTACTGTTAATCAGCTGCTCAAAGCTTACGGGTAAGAAAGAAATAAATAACGATATTCCGCCGAAGGCAATAATTGCATATACCATATCCATAAAGGCTGAGCCTGATGCAATTGCCATTCCGTCTTTAACTTCACCCTTAAATCCTTTTGAGATCAGCGCAAAGGCAATTGGACCCAATGGAGGTACTGATACAATAAAACCCGTAATTATTCCCGCAATAAGCGAATATAGAAGTGAATATATCATTAAATTATCTGTTAATCCGCAATTTATCTATTTCTAACAATATATAAACCAACAAAAAAGCCCCCCTGATATTACAATCAAAGAGGCTATCTCAAAGTTCTGTTTCTAATCTTTAATTTGCAATTTGGAATCTGTAATCAGTTAATCCTTGGTTATTTCCCTGCTTTCAAGGTTTTCATTCAGCATTTCAATCACCGCATCGTGGACCCTGCCATTTGTTACAACTGCGCTGCCGGAATAAATTGTATCGTTTCCGTTAATATCCGTAAATCTGCCGCCGGCTTCTTCAACGCATATTTTTATGGGAGCAACATCATATGGCGCAACATGAGGGTCAACCATAATTTCGGCTTTTCCGTTTATGATAAAGGTGTGACCGTGGCAATCACCAAATCCCCTGTCATAATAAGTACTGTTCACCAGGTTAACAAAATTCTGTCTGTAAGGTTCACTGAAAATGTAATTCAGGCCGCCATGAATTAAATATGATTCGTTAAGTTTTTTAATTTTGCTTACCTTAGCTCTCTTGCCGTTTACTCTGCATCCTTTGCCTTTAGCCGCGATCATAAATTCACCCAGTACAGGCATTGATATCACTCCGAGTACAACCTTACCCTGGTACTCCAGCGCAAGCAGTGTTCCCCAAAAGGGATACTTCCTCATGAAGTTTTTTGTACCGTCAATTGGATCAATGATCCACTTGAACTCAGATTGTTTTTCTGACTTACCATGCTCTTCAGCGTGAATACTGTGTTCCGGGAATTTTTCTTTGATCTTTCCCAATATAAAATTTTCGCATTTAATATCGGCCACTGTGACAGGCGTCAGGTTATCCTTCACCCTGTGTTTTACTTTTTTGCTGTAGTACTTCAGGGTGATAAGGTTCGACTTTTTCACAGTCTTTTCGGCGAATTCAGTTAATCGCTCGAGATGTTTATTTTTTAATTCCATATGTTAAAATTAAGCCTGTATTATTAATTTATTGTTAAGTCTGAATTCAATCTTAATTAATTATTATATAAGCATTGAAATTATAATACATAACTCACCGACGGTTAACAATTTCCTAACAAAAATAGCATAACTTTGAATCAAAAGTATACATAAAAAACATCAATGAAAATTGCACACATCTCTGATCTTCATTTAGATGCGGTAAACAAGAAAGAAAATCTGCGAAATACCCTGCATCTGTTTGAATATATTAATTCCAATAACTACGATCACGTAATAGTTTCCGGTGATGTTACCGAAAACGGCGATAGTGCCTCGTTTGAGCTTGCCAGAAGTACATTCAAAAAATTCGGACTTCTGCACAAAGATAAGTTAAGCCTCACCATAGGTAATCACGATATATACGGCGGAGTCTTTTACGCTGAAGACATCCTCAATTTCCCCGGAAAATGCAGAAGAACGAATTATTACCAAAAGGTAAGGGAGTTTGCTTATTACTTCAGGGAAACCTTCTACGGCTCACAACAAAATGATGAATACATCTTCCCGTACGTTAAAGAGCTTGATGAAATATTGTTGTGCGGAATCAATTCAATAGCCTTTTATTCCTCACTTAAAAATCCGTTCGCTTCAAACGGAAAAATTTCAACCTCAAATACAGATAAGCTGAGCAGGTTACTTGCTTCATGTGATCCATCTGCAAAAAAACGGATAATTGTTTCTCACCACCACTTCAACAAAAGTTCAGGTGATGATGGGGCTTCAGGCAGTACAATATGGCAGGCTATTGAAAGACAAACGATGAAGTTGAGAAATAAGAAAAAAATAATTAAACGTTATAGTGAATTAAACGCTGAGCTTGTATTGCATGGTCACTTACATGAAAGCAGGGAATACCAGAGGAAAAAATTAAAATTCCTTAATTCAGGGGGCTCTGTACTTGGTGATGATAACTTCTTAAAACTGAATGAAATTACGATCTCCGATAATAAAATATCAAGCCGTATTGTCTCCATCCAAAAACCCGGTAACACTTCTTCACTGCAAAAAAAACTCCTTTTTCCGCTTAACCTGAAAAATGAACACGTTCCGCAATTCTGCCTGAATTAGCCCTTCGTTTTCGCCATTCTCTCCCATTTATAATAAATTGATTATACAGATATTAATTGATAAATTTGTGTATTCCACAAAACAATTCGAGGGGTAAGCATACTAACCTATGGCAAGATCTGAGATACAGATTTTTTCAGGAAGAAACTCTAACTACTTAGTAAAACACATATGCGATTATTTAGACCTGTCAGTGGGCAAGTGCCGTATCGTTAACTTTTCAGACGGTGAAATTTGGGTAAAGTATAACGATAATATCCGCGGCAAAGATGTCTACATTGTCCAATCAACCAACCCGCCTTCTGATAACCTTATGGAGCTTCTCATTATGATAGATGCCGCCGTACGTGCTTCGGCAAAAAGGATTACTGCAGTTATCCCCTACTTTGGATACGCAAGGCAGGATAGAAAAGATATGCCGCGTGTATCAATTACAGCAAAACTCATTGCGAACCTGCTTACCAAAGCGGGGGTTGACCGTATCATAACAATGGACCTTCACGCACCGCAGCTTCAGGGATTCTTTGATATTCCCGTTGACCATTTATACTGCTCAGTGCTGCTTTTAAAATATTTCAAAAGATTAAAACTCCGCAACCTCGCGGTTGCTGCCCCTGATGTTGGAGGCTCTAAACGCGCGCGCGCATACGCGAAGAACCTTGGGGCGGAACTTATCTTAATTGATAAACGCAGACCTAAGCCTAACGTTGCCGAAGTAATGAATATTATAGGTGATGTTGAAGGCAAAAATGTACTGATTGTAGATGACTTAATTGATACTGCGAATACTTTTGTAGCAGCAGTTGATGCGCTCAAAAAACACGGGGCAAAGGATATCTACGGCGCGGCAACTCACCCTATCTTATCCGGACAGGCGCTGCAGAAGATAGAAAACTCTGGTTTGAAAAAACTTGTGGTAGCAAACACTGTCCCTTTGAATATCAAATCAAAGAAAATTGAAATACTTGATATATCCAGACTCTTTGCTCATGCAATACTCAGGAATAACGAGAACCAGTCAATCAGCGCGCTGTTTAAAGTAGAGTAATCAAAATTTCCATTAAATTTTTTTGACGGGGGTGATGTTTATCACCCCTTTTTTTATGATCCATGCCTTTTTACCTTCAGAGCAATCATTTAGTACATGGATTCTGATTTTCCGGGTAAATTATTGGCAAAATCCACTCTATTTCCGAACTTTTTACCACTAAATACCGTTTAAATTAGTGAATAAAAGTAAATTAATTTACATTGAAAATAGCGGGGTATTTTGCTATTTTTCAAGTAATAAAAAATTAAAAAACCGACCCAAAGCGAAAGCTCAATCATATGGGTAAAAAACTTAAATTGGAGGATTACACTATGTCAGAAGAAAAAGGCGTAGCAAAAGGTCTGTTCCTTGGATTCTTAGCCGGCGGAATTGTTGGCGGCGTTTTGGCACTATTATATGCGCCAAAAAGCGGTAAAGAACTTCGCGAAGATATCAGGAACAAAAAGGACGAAATGCTTGATGATGCTGAGGAATACATTGATATTGCAAAGCACAAAGCTCAGGATATTATCAACGAAGGCAAAAAGCGCTCAGAAGAATTGATCTTAGACGCTAAGAAAAAAGCAGGCAACCTGCTTGATGATGCCAACAAGATACTCAACGTTGCAAAAGATAAAACATCTTCATCATATGATGCTGCAAAAGAAAAGATCATCGATGAATCAGCTAAGGTAAAAGACGCGATTAAAGCCGGTGTTGATGCATACAAAGATGAACGCAGCAAAAATTAAACAGCGCAAAAGTTAATTTATCATTATTGTAAATTTAAGAGGCAGTTAAATGCAGGAATTAGAATTCATCTCTGGCATTGCCGTAATTGCGCTGTATGTAGCTTTGATAGCGCTGGTAATATACCTCATAAGGGCCATAAAACGTATTGTCAGCGCTATCGATAATATCAATGGCGCAATTGATAATATCGAATCGAAAGTTGATCATATTACCACAAAAACCGAACCTTTAATAGAAAACTCTCTCCTGATAACAAACGATATCAAAGAGATCTCATCAAACCTCAAAATTCAGTCAGCAAAAATAAACGGAATAGTAGATACTGTTAAGGATACGACGGATTCTATTGTTGATTTTGAGCAGAAGGTTCAGAAAGAAGTTGAAACAAATGTGTTTGATGCATTGAATATGGTCAGCGCAGTATCCAAAGGGATAAAATCATTTTTAAATGTTCTCTCAGGCAGTAAGAACGGATCTGTTTCACGCAAAAAGGTCAAATCATACGAAACTGAAGATGAACTTTATTAGTTGTTAACGCGGTTTTTTTTGCTGCATTTTTAGCTTACTTTAAAATGGCAATCCCGCATCACCATAAAACTGAATTAAAATTAGTTTAAATTATTATTATTTACTGCAATAATCCACCGGCAGTATAATGCCTGCAGTGAATATGCACTATTAATTAGAAGGGGCAGAATATTTTGGGTAACATCTCACCGGAAAAAATCAGGAACGTCGTAATTGCGGGGCACGGCGGTTCCGGAAAAACTTTACTCGCTGAATCGATCCTTTACACAACCGGAGCCGTTAACCGCCTGGGAAGCATCGAAGACGGTTCAACAACTTCAGACTACAGCAAAGACGAAATTTCAAGAAAAATATCCATCAACTCATCAGTACTTAATACCCATTGGGAAGATTATAAACTCAATATAATTGATACCCCGGGCTATACTGATTTTACCGGCTCGGTAAAATCTTCAATGAGAATAATGGATACTGCCCTGATCGTTGTAAACGCATCTGAAGGAGTTGAAGTTGGCACGGAAATAGCCGTTAACTATGCAAAAGAGTACGGCATCGAAGTGTGTTTTGTTGTCAATAAGCTTGATTACGAAAAGTCTGATTTTGATTCAGCAATGTCACAGCTTAAAGAAAACTACGGAAGCCATGTTGCCGAGCTGCAGTTCCCGGTTAACCAGGGATTCGGTTTTGACAGCATAGTGGATGTACTCAAAATGAAGCTGCTTAAGTTTAACCCCGATGGAAAAGGTGATTACACCGAGCACGATATCCCCGATGCATTAAAGGAAAAAGCTAACGCGCTTCACCAGGAGCTTATTGAAATAGTTGCCGAAGAAGATGAAGAGATGATGAGCCGTTTCTTTGATGAAGGCGGCACGCTTACCGAAGAAGAACTCATTGAAGGTCTTTCAAGGGAAATTAAAGCTAAAAAAATACTTCCGGTGCTTTGCACCGCCGGTTTAGCCGGAGTTGGCGTAAAACCGCTTACTGAATTCATATGCAAATATTGCCCTAGTCCATTGGATGCTGCGCCGTTTATGGCGAAGAAAACCGGCGGCGAAGATTACGTTGAAGTTGCTCCTGATCCAAACGGTGCACCCGCTGTGTTTATATTTAAGACACTAAGTGAACCGCATGTTGGTGAAATGTCGTTCTTCCGTGTACTTTCAGGAAGCGTTGGCGCAGGTGTTGATCTCACCAATCAGAACAGGAACAAAGTCGAACGCTTAACGCAGATATTCCAGATGAACGGCAAGAACAGGAAAGATATGACAACTGCCGTTACAGGTGATATTGGCGCAGTAGTAAAATTAAAAGATACCCATGTTAACAATACTCTCACCGGAAAAAACCTGAATGTAATGATTGATCCTATCATCTTCCCTGAAGCACTGATAGAGCAGGCATTGCAGTCAAAACAAAAAGGTGATGAAGATAAAATTGCATCAGGTCTGGCGCATTTACATGAAGAAGACCCGACATTCCTCTTCCATTTCGATCCTGAGCTTGGACAGACTATAATATCCGGTCAGGGCGAGCTTCATCTTTCAATTATCATTGCAAGATTAAAAGAAAAATACGGTGTTGAAGTAAATATAGTTCAGCCTAAGATACCATTCAGGGAAACCATTAAAGGTAAGGTTGAAGATGTTGAATACAAACATAAAAAACAATCCGGCGGACATGGACAGTACGGTCACGTACATTTAAGGGTTGAGCCCCAGAAGCGCGGTGTTGGATTTGAGTTTGCCAATGAAGTTGTTGGCGGCGCAATTCCAACGAAGTTCATCCCCGCTGTTGAAAAAGGCGTGGTTGAAGCCCTTGTTAAGGGTCCGGTGGCGCATTATCCCGTTGTTGATGTAAAGGTAACCGTGCATTTTGGATCATACCATGATGTTGACTCATCAGAAATGGCGTTTAAGATAGCGGGCGCCCAGGCATTCAAAAAAGGATTCCTTGAAGCAAAACCGGTTTTACTTGAGCCGATATATGAAATAGAAGTAACAGTACCTGAAGCATTCATGGGTGATGTTATGGGTGATATTTCCTCCCGCAGGGGGAAAATATCGGGTATGGATGCTAACGGTAAAATGCAGATAATTAAAGCTACTGTACCGCTGGCTGAAATTCATGATTACGCTACAAAGCTTCGTTCAATTACACAGGGCAGGGGTATTTTCAAACGCCGCTTTTCACACTACGAAGAGGTACCTAAGGAAATTGAATTAAAAGTAGTGGCAGAAGCCCAGAAGGAACAGGAAGCAGCTCACTAATACTAGAAAATAATAAAGAAGTAAGATCGTAAGATTTATTACTCTAAAACCCCGGATATACAATTCGGGGTTTTTTATTATGAGCATTTAAATTCTAAATCAATTATTTTTGAAATATGGAAAAACTCTGGTCACCGTGGCGCTCACAATACATAGATACATTTAAAGAAGAGAAAGAACCGCTTCCCGGATCATTATTCACAAGGATACTTGCTGAAAATGATGACAGGAAAAATTACCTGCTCTACCGTGGCAAAAATTGTTTCATTATAATGAATCTTTACCCGTATAACAGCGGGCATTTGATGGTGGTACCATACAAAGAAGCGAAAGAATTGGCTGAACTGGATAGTGATACAAGACTTGAAATGTTCGCTCTGCTTGAGCTTGGAATAAAAGCACTGACCGATGTAATGAAGCCGCATGGATTTAACCTGGGTGCTAATCTAGGCAGAGTAGCAGGTGCTGGAATTGAAGATCACTTACACTTTCACATCGTCCCCCGCTGGAACGGAGATACCAATTTTATGCCCGTATTGAACGATGTTAAAGTAATTTCAGAGGAAATGGGTAGGACATACGATAAACTAAAGAAATCACTGGATAAGTTGACAAAATAGCCCCTTTTAAGTATCTAAAATTTTACTTATTTTTGTAATTCTATTGAAAAATCGCTCCCATCGACTAGGGGTTAGGTCATCACTCTTTCACAGTGGAAACACGGGTTCGAATCCCGTTGGGAGCGCGAAAAAGGACAAAAAGACGGTTAATACCGTCTTTTTTATTTACACTGGTTCTCCAGAAGGGGCTCTCAAATAGTCTTTCGGACCATCGGAGGAATCCGCTGTGGCAGACCGCTATGAGCTCAAAAAGGCCTCAAAATCAAATGATTTTAAGGTCTTTTTATATATTCAGTTATATAAAAATTTACAATAATATATATTATAAAATTTGAATATCCAAAACTTGAAACATATATTCACCATAGCTTAAAAGATGTCCAAGTTACTGCAAATATTTAATAAGCATGTAAATATCAAATAATCTAAATTTATTCATCGTAGTTATTGAAAGAATAATTAATTATTTTTGAATATATATTTTTGTTGTTTAATATAATCCAATAGCAGATAGAAATCTCTTAATTATTGAACTTTTCGAATTGAGGTAATATGTTTACCAAAATACTTTTTTACCTTTTCTTTTCAGTTAGCATAAATTCACAATGGATACAGGTCTCCAGTGGAATGAGTAATATTGTTGTGTATTCATTAGCTTGCAGAGGAAATTCTATTTTTGCAGGAAGTACTTGGGGTTCAGGAATATTTTTATCAACAAATAATGGAACAAACTGGACTCAAACTTCACTTATTAATCAATCTGTTCGTGTAATCGCTGTAAACGAAAATTATATTTTTGCCGGCACCCTTGGGAATGGAATCTATTCATCTTCAAATAATGGAACGAATTGGAATCAAACATCAATTGGTATGTACAATGAAATTTCATCTTTAGTAACAGAAGGAAGTAATATTGTTTCAGGATTTAGGCATGCTGCTCCTCCATATGGACTTTATCTAGTTACATCTACAAACAATTGTCAAACATGGGCTGCAACGGGTTTAAGCAGTCACAATGTTTTGGCACTGGTTTTAAATGGTAGTAATATCTTTGCCGGTACAACTGGTGGTGTATATTTCTCTACCAATTTTGGTGGGAACTGGATTCAATCTCCTCTTCGTGAAAACACCTTCTCGTTAGCACAAAATGGGAATTTTATCTATGCAGGAACTAGCAATAATGGAATATATATGTCAACTAATTATGGTACAAACTGGAACCAAACACTTTTCAATAACAGATTCATTTATTCATTGATCTGCAATGGAGATAATGTTTTTGCTGGTACATGTGGGAATGGAGTTTATATTTCAAATGATAATGGATCGAGTTGGACACAAAGAAATGAAGGATTGGGTAATGATACTATTTATTCTTTATGTATAGTGAGTGATTATATTTTCGCAGGCACAAAAAGCAAGGGAGTTTATAGAAGAATGTTGAGTGAGCTTATAGGCATTAATCCGATCTCAATAGAAATACCGTTAAATTTTTCGCTTTCGCAAAACTATCCCAACCCGTTTAACCCGGCTACTAAGATTCAATTTGCATTGCCAAATAGTTCGGATACAAAGCTTATCATATATGATGCAATTGGCAAAGAAGTTGAAACACTAGTTAACGAAAGTTTAGAAGCAGGGATTTACGAAGTCAGTTGGTATGCTGAAAAGTTTTCCAGTGGTATCTATTTTTATCAACTTACCACAGATATTCATACTGATACAAAAAAAATGATTCTTGTGAAATAGATTTTCCATATTACAATTTGTATCGTGATTTAAACTTTGATTTGATAAAATTTAAACATTGTATGAATTAATGATAAATGCAGACTTTCCAAGAGGAAACATGTCTATCTGAACCGTCAGACATGGGCTCTCCAGAAGAATCCCGTTGGGAGAGAAAAAAGCCACAAAATAGCAACATTTTGAGGTTTTCTAATTAATCTAAGTTTATTATAATTACACTCGAAAAAAATCAATTCTTTGTAAATATCTAATATGGAAAAACTTCAATTATTCATTGTACTCTTAGGAGGTTACAATAAGGGTGACCTGTTAGAATCACATAACCTGTTTATTGTTGTCGGTGAGGATCTTGAATCAATGAAGGCACAAATGAAAGTGTCATGGCCCGCTGCAACGCATCTTGATGCATACATGATAC
>JABFSP010000104.1 GCA_013140565.1 Ignavibacteria bacterium | reverse complement strand
AATATTTTACAAAAATGCTGAAATTTTAACTCTGCTTTAGTGATTATATACTTATAAGCAGGTAACTCACAGGAAGATCCGTATTTAATTGAACAAGTATTTTGAACATAACTATTTATCCTTACGGGGAACTGTATTTTTAGGATTTTTCCTGAGGAAATTTACGGTATTTTTGTATCTTGCGGCAATAGTTGCGGCTGTTTATTGCCCGCCAGAGGTATATGCGCAAACAAACATAAAGAGCAATCTCGAAGTGTTTGAGCAGGAAATATCCGGCGAGCTGGAAAAATTCTTTTTCCTTCCCGGCGTTAACCGCGATGTGAAGTTTGTGTTCTGGGTAAACTCACCAAAAAAGAGCAAAGAAGATAAGAAGTTCATTGAAAGCGTTGTAAAAAAGACCGCCGAAAAAAATAAGCTTAAATATTCCATAGCCAAAGATGAAATTATGGATTCACCCGATACGGTTTACAATAAATGCGCAGTTACAGTGAATAAGCTCTACACAGAATACCCTAAGCTTATCAAAAACGGATTCCTTGGTGAAAAAAGTATGCAGCGCGAAATTACTTCATCACTAGATGTAAATATTTCTTTAAACAACGGTGAAGTAATTGTTGATGATGAAATTAAGACTAAATATGATGATGAAATTCCGTATGATGATTACACTCAGTTTGAAAGCGCGGAATATAAATTCACGCAGTCATCACAGCCTGATATAAGCCTGCTTGAATCAATTTTCTTCCCCGTGGCTGTAGTCAGCCTTTCAGCAGTTGCAGCAATACTGTTTTTTTCTATAAGATCGAAATAAGAAAGATAAAATATAACAATTGAAAAAACTCAAATTATCAGCACTCGTTTTAATTGCCCTCTTTACCGTTCAGTTTTTAACCGGATGCGGTTCATCCAAAACCGATATTACAACCGATGATCCGGAAACAGCGTTCAATATCGCAAAGAAAAAATACGATAAAAGGGATTACGTCGATGCCATTGACGACTTCTCATTCATAAAAATACGTTTCCCCGGCACCGATGTATCAGATAAAGTGCAGTACTACCTGGCATCAAGTTATTTCTACCAGAAGGAATATATACTGGCAGCTTATGAATTTGAGAGCTTCCTGAAGAACTTTCCATTAAGCCCGTTAAATCCCGAAGGCAAATACATGCTTGGAAATACTTATTACGAGCTATCTCCTAAATCATCGCTTGACCAGCAGTTCACCAGGGAAGCCATGATCCAGTTCCTTTCATATATTGAATCATACCCGCAGGATAAAAATGTACCCGATGCCGAAAAGAAGATCAAGGAAATGCGCAATAAGCTGGCTTACAAAGATTACTTTACCGCTGAGCTTTACATGAAGACCGATAACTACAAGGCTGCTTCGCTATACTTCCAGGCTGTGTATGATGAGTTTATTGATTCCGATTGGGCTGATGACGCAATGGTGGGACAGGCCGAAGCGTACATAAACGGCAAAAGATATGAAGACGCAAAAAAGGTGCTGGATAAGTTCAATAAACTTTTCCCCAACAGCACTTTAAAAACAAAAGCTAACACATTACAGAGCAGGATCAAAGAACTGCAGGCAGGAAAATAATTCCAGTGGGAAAATAATTTTAACATTTTAATGAGCGAACTGAAACCAAAAACTATGAAGGAATCACAGGTTACTATGATAGAGCTTGTGCTGCCTAATGATACCAATATATTAAAGAACCTGCTGGGCGGAAGACTTATGCACTGGATGGATATTGCCGCGGCCATGGCCGCATCAAGGCATTGCCATAACGTAGCCGTTACCGCCGTGGTTGATGACCTTTCGTTCCACGAACCAATAAGGCTTGGCAACATTGTATCGCTTTGCGCAAATGTTAACCGCGCTTTTAATACTTCTATGGAAGTGGGCGTGAAAGTTGAAGTTGAGGATTTTAAAACCGGCGAAAAGAAACATTCCAACAGCGCGTATTTTACTTTTGTAAGCGTTGATAGCGATACCTACCAGAAAATGCCGGTACCGCAGATAATTCCTGAGACACCTGAGGAAAAAAAATGGTACAACGATGCATTGTTACGCAGGGAGCAGAGACTAAACCAAAAACACGGCATTATTCATAATTAATAAATTAAATTAATGCCGGAAAATATACCAGCTAATAATACTTCAGGAAGCAGCATAGTACTTAAAGCAGTTAACCTTACGAGAAAATTTGACAGAAAAACTATATTTGAAAATGTGAACTTCGAGCTCGCCTCCGGCAGTGCAACTGCCATTACCGGCAGGAACGGCTCAGGAAAATCGACCCTGATAAAAATTATCGCCAACCTGCTAATACAGTCATCCGGTGAGCTAAATCTGTTTGATGGCGGCGAAAAAGTCAAGAAGGAAAATGTTTTTAAATACATCGGGTTTGTTTCGCCATACCTGAATCTTTACGATGAATTCACCGGATACGAGAACCTGAAAATAATTTCCGATATCCGCGGCTCGGGTCACGGGAATATTGATAATGTATTAAAGCGCGTTGGACTCTATAACAGGCGCAATGATCTGCTTAAGATTTATTCCTCGGGAATGAAGCAAAGGCTGAAAATAGCCTTTGCCATATTACATGAACCTAAAATGATGCTGCTTGATGAACCCACAAGCAATTTAGATCTCGAAGGAATTTCAGTGGTGGATGATATAGCAAATGAATATAAACGGGACCGTATACTGATAATAGCTACAAACGATGCGCATGAGCGTTCTTTGTGCGGTAATGAGATAAATCTGAATGAGAATATAAGCAAGAAGAAAGAAAATGTTTAAACAGGCACTGGCAATATGTAAAAAAGATTTCAACAGCGAAATTCGCACACGTTATGCCGTGAATGCCCTGCTTATGTTTATTATAGTGGTAATATCAGTTATTAAATTCTCTCTGGGTGAAGATAAACTCTCCGCAGAAATGAACGCAGGGCTCTTGTGGATAATCATTTTCTTTGCGACATCAAACGGACTCTCAAGAGTGTTCGTCTCAGAAGAAGAACGCGGTACATCACTGGTATTAAAATTAAGCTCTCGAGCCGGTTCAGTTTTTCTGGGCAAGCTTATATTCAATACACTCTTAACATTCATAATAAATTTCCTGATAATTTTCCTCTATATAATTATCACGGGGCTGGATATAAAGAACCTTGCATTATTTTCACTTACTATCGGACTCGGTAACCTGGGGCTCTCGGCAGTAATGACGATAATCGCCGCATTAATATCCAAGGCAAGTTCAAAGGGTACTCTGTACCCGGTGCTTTCATTCCCGCTGTTATTGCCGTTACTGCTTGCATCAATAAGCGCAACTACACTCACAATTGAAGGCACGCCGATGGGCGCAATCGCAGGCGAGCTGCAGATGATCGCATCTTATACTATAGTAGTAGTCACTGCGTCATTTCTGCTGTTTGAGCTTGTTTGGCACGATTAATAATACAACACTAAAAGCCCAAAGAACTGATTTTTAATGCCCTAACGGAATTTTAATATTTGATGTAATAAAGGAAGAGCTACAAGAATAACAATCACTGGTAATATCAAACAGTGTAAAAATTTTTACACCCCTTCTATGGCAATAATAACTTGACATATCGGTAAAAAAATTTTAGATTGAACTAACAAAACAAGAGGAATAGCCATTGGCGTATTTTGACGATATCGAATTCGAGGAAGGTTCAAAAAGGAAAAACCTGGATAAAGAACAGCTCATAGAAGCCCTGCTGAACAGGCGTGAGCGTATTATGCCTGATCTCGATATTGATTCGATTGACGATATTGTAAATTACCTGCTTGAAAAGAACCTGCATACCAAGGCAATTTCATGCCTTAACACGCTGCTTGATTACTTCCCGTATTCCAACGAAATTTGGCAGAGAAAAGCGATAATTTATGATCACAAGGGTGAGTTTAACAAAGCGCTTGAGTGCTTTGACCAGGCAATTAACCTGAACCCAAACGATGAAGAAGCGCTGATAAACAAAGGCATAACGCTTGATAATTCAGGTTTATACACTGAATCAATTGAGTGCTTTGATATAGTACTTAACTTTGCGCCTAATAACATAGATGCCCTGTTTAATAAAGGGCTCATACTCGAGAAAATTGATAAGTTTGAAGAAGCCATCTCATGCTTCCAGAAAATTATTGAGCTTGACCCCGACCATAAGGATTCATACTATGAAATGGGTTACTGCTTTGATTATATTGACAGACTTCAGGATTCACTTTCAGCCTACGAAAAACACATAGGAATCGTACCATTCAATTATAACGCATGGTACAATAAAGGCGTTGTGCTTAGCCGCATGGGTAGATATTATTACGCTATCGAAGCGTATGAAATGGCGCTATCTGTCAACCCGAAATTCGCTTCCGCGTGGTATAACAAAGGCAACGCTTACGCAAGCCTTGGCGTTTTAACGCGCGCGATTGAAGATTACAAAACCGCGCTTGGCATCAACAGGAAAGATGTTTACGCACTGTATAACCTCGCAAGCGCATATGAGCAAATGTCTGATTACAAAGGCGCAATTGAATATTTTTCCAAGGCGGTGCTTATTGAGCCGGGACATTATGAGTCATACTTCGGCAGGGGCAACTGCTACTACCAGATAGAGGATTTTAACAAGGCACTCAGGGATTACGATAAGGCTGTAGAGCTCTTCAAGGAAAACCCCGAGCTTTGGTATGCAAAAGCGGATGCTGAATATAACTTAGGCAGGATGCTTGAATCAATTGTAAGTTATAAAACAGTGCTTAAGCTTAGCCCTGATAATCACCAGGCATCGCTTGATCTGGCCAATACTTATATTGATACAGAGCAGTTCGCATTGGCTGATGAAATACTGACAATGCTGATTAATCTGAAAACAGCATGGGCAGAGCCGTATTATGCCAAAGCGAAGCTGTACTTCCTGATGGCTGAAGTTGAGCTTGGATTGAAGTATCTTGAAATGGCTTTCATGATAAATCCAAATGAACGCTTTGAGTTTGATTTTGAAAGGGATTGGGAAAAAGTCCTTCAGTTCCTGATCGCCAGGGATAACTAGAGTTTCAAAAACAAGGGGTTGCAACCCCTTGTTCTACTAATAAAAGCTACTCCTTTATAACAACTTCAAGAACTTTTTTATCTTTTATCTGAAGCAGGCGTTTACTTTTCAGCCTGCGGACAATATCATAGTTATGCGTAGCAATGAAAACAGCCGTACCTTTATAATTTATATTCAGCAGCAGTTTTATTATCTCAAATGATACAAACGGATCAAGATTGCCTGTAGGCTCATCGGCTATCAGTATATACGGTTCATTTACCATAGCGCGGGCTATTGATACCCTTTGCTGCTCACCGCCTGAAAGTTCATGCGGCATTTTTTTGTATGAATCGAACACACCGACTTCATTGAGCACATTATAAACTTTTTTCTTTATCAAATCCGGTTTCATTCCCGATAGATACAAAGGCAGCGCGACATTTTCAAACACATCCCTGTCATCTAAAAGCTTGTAATCCTGGAAAACAAAACCAATTTTTCTGCGCAGCACGGGGATCTCGGGTCTTTTGATATGTTTTGAATTGAAGCCGTACACAACAAGCTCACCCGCCTGCGGAAAAAGCTCCATGTTTATCATCCTGAGCAGCGTAGTTTTGCCTGTACCGCTCTCGCCTATCAGGAAAACGAACTCACCTTTATCTATCTGGAACGATACATCTGTGAATAATTCCTTTGAAGGATATGCGTATGAAATATTGTTAAAATTTATCAATTATTTTCTTTTGGTTTTTTGTTTTAGTCTGTTTCGTGAAAGTTTATCAGCCCATTTAATTGCCTCAACAAGGCTTACTTCACTTGCAATGCCCTTGCCCGCAATATCAAACGCTGTGCCGTGGTCAGGTGAAGTGCGTATGAACGGCAAACCTGCGGTAAAATTGGTACCTTTGTGTCCCGCAAGCATTTTAAAGGGAATAAATCCCTGGTCATGATACATTGCCAAAGTCATTTCAAAGTTAATGTATTTTTTTGAAGCAAAAAATGCATCCGGGGAATAGGGTCCCGTGATTTTTATATCTCTTAATTTCCTGTTTGCTTCCCGTATTACGGGAGTTACTACTTTCACTTCTTCATCGCCTATTAAGCCGTTATCTCCGGCATGCGGATTCAATCCAAGCACTGCCATTTCACTCTTTTTAATTGCAAGATCATTTTTTAATACATCGTAACAGATATTTATCTTGCCGGTTAAGCGTTTCTTTGTAATAAGGCCCGCGGCATCCCTTAATGGAGGGTGTGTGGTAACAAATGCCATGTTAAGTATATCACTCAGCATTACCATGCATGAGTCTTTTGAACCGCTGAGTTTGGTAAGCATTTCGGTATGACCGTCAAACTTAAAACCGCCTAAGTTAAGAGATTTTTTATTTATCGGTGCAGTTACAATTGCGTCATACTCATCATTTAAGCAAAGCTCGATAGCTGTTTTTATCGCCAATCCTGCTGTAAAACCCGCTTCAGCAGAAATGGTGCCGGGTTTAATTTTAAGCTTGCCGATTTCCATCGGTACAATATTAAACTCATCCGCAGTAATCTTATATTTCAGCAGTTTTGAATAATAAGCCAGCACTTCTATGGGTGAAATTACAATGAGGTCATATTTACTTGTGATCGCTTTATTCTTCAGGGTCTTTAAAACCGTCTCGGGACCTATACCGTTATAATCGCCAATTGTTATTAATATTCTCGGTTTCATATTTATCAGGCAGTACCTGCCGCATAATTTTTGTTATAATACTCCATCGCTTCGGCTATCCTTCTTTTTATCGATGGATGCGAATAAGTCCAGAACTCAACCAGCCGGTTGGGCTCATCATCAGCAAGGTTCTGCTCGGCAAGCTTTTTCATTGTGCTCTCAAGCGCCAGCGGATCCCTTGTTGTATCAATGGCGTACCTATCGGCTTCAAATTCAAATTTGCGTGATATACCCGCAGTTAATGGACTTGTGAAAAAACTATATACCGCAGCAATTATCGCGAGCAGCGGCAATGCGCCAATTTCCCATGGCTGCGAGAAGCCGAACAAAGGGAGGAGCTTAATATAAATTTGTGACATTACAAAAAGTCCAATAAATGTACCGAAGAGGGAGATCAGGATATTTTTTACTATGTGTCCCCTTTTGTAATGTCCCAGCTCATGCGCGAAGACGGTTTCAATTTCCTTTTCTGTGAAAGTTTCAAGCAGTGTATCGCCAAGTATAATGCGTTTTGTTTTCCCTAATCCCGTAAAAGCCGCGTTAGCTTTTTTGGTGGTCTTGCTCATATCAAACTTGTAGATACCGCTCACTTTGAATCCGGCCCTGTCGCATAAAGCCATGAGTTTTGATTTCAGTTCTTCGTTATCGATCGGGGTGAACTTATAGAACAATGGAAAAATAAACACAGGCGCAATTTGCGCCAGCAGAATTGAATACACCCATACAATACAGGCAAGGTATAGCCACCATAATTCATAATTTGAAATAAGCCAGTAGAAAAGAAACGCTATTGGTGCAGCGATTATACTTCCAACAATGGCGGCCTTGGCTTTTTCAGTAAGCCATTTGCCGAATGTTAAGTTAGATAAACCGAATTTATGTTCAAGCCTATAGCCGAAGGCGTAATCAATGGGGAAAGATACAATTGAGCTGACGAGTCCGACAATTAAACCATAAATTACCAGTGCAAGGTACGGATTTGAAGTATAGCCGAAGGCAAAAAGCTCAAGCCTTTTGCTGTAGCCAAACCACAGGAAAAGGATTAATAGTATAAAGGAAAAGACAGATTCGGTGATATTTACTACCAGCTTGATCTTTTCGTACTTCTTAGCCTGTTCTTTCCTGTTTTCATCCATAAGTGCAAAATTATGGTTAAAAAACGGGAGATTAAACAGAAAAATGTATGTTACTTCTCAAAATTATAATTTTAGAATTGTTTCAATTGATTTCATGAAATTCGAAAAGAATAACCACAAATTTCACGAATTTTTACGCCCGCATTTTTGTGTCAATCGAAGAAAGGAATAGATTGAATCAAGCCACGAAGTGGCGGCATACTATAGCGATGGGCGAAGCCCATCGAAATGAATACACATATATCACAAGCCACGAAATGGCGTAATAAAAAATGCCCGGCAAAACACTACCGGACATTCAATAAATTTCTAAACTATAAATCGCTATTTCAACAATTCATTATTTCAATAATACCATCTTCTTCGTATCGCTAAATCCATCAGCTTCTAACTTATAGAAGTAAATTCCCGATGCAAAATTCGTACCATCAAACTGAACTTCATAACTGCCGGCTTTTTTATATTCATTTATACTGAATACTTCTCGCCCGAGAATATCATATATCTTGATGCTTACATTTACATCTTTCGGTATTTCGTATTTGATGCTAGTTACCGGATTAAACGGATTTGGATAATTTTGAAACAGATTAAAGACATCGGGAATGTTTTCGTTTGCAATACTAATTCCTATTACAGGGGAATTCAACAAACTATCGGTTCTTATAGCATGTACTACTTCAGAACCAAATGGCAGAGTAATTTTTGCGGTTCCCGTAAATAACAAATCTCCATTTGAGATTGGAACAATTGTGCTAAGTCTTCCCCAGACAAAATATGACGTATTAGTGAAAATTCTTCTGTGTAAAATATTCCCAAGTGAATCAGTGATCATAGCAATAGAGCTGTAATTAACGGTGCTTGAATCTCTATCGAAACAGATTACATATTTATTGTTGTTAATTACAGCAATATCATCAAAAAATTCATTCCTGCCATAAGTTGGAAATTTTCTTACTGTACTGGTATCTCCCTGGTTATTTATTTTGCAGGTGAAGACCTGAGATTTGCCCGTTGAATCATCTGATACCCCTCCAATAAGATAACCTTGGTTTAATTTTCTTATTTTAAAGCCTGCCGGGCTTACGCTAATTGAGAATAGCTTTAACCATAATGAATCACCGTTTTCATTAATTCTGAAAACCAATATTTTACCCGGTGATACAGGAGATTCATCAGCATATCCTGTAATAATATATCCTCCATCATGTGCTATTTCTATTGACCTGAATTCTGTAAGGTAAAATAAAGAATAAGATTCTTGCCAAATTAAATTCCCTGATGAATCTATTTTACATACATAAGCTCTTTCTGGGTTATAAACAAAAGCCCCGCAAAAAATGAATCCTCCATCATTCGTCTTTTTTATTTCATAACAGTCAATGGTACCGGTTGCATAAGTCCTATTCCATTCAACAATGCCATTTGTGTTTAATTTTATTACAAATGCCTTGTTCCATCCTCCTGTTAAGATTACACTTCCATTATTTGATGGCGTAACTGATAATCCAAAGGAATTAGGCATATTATTTTGAATAATAGACCATAGAGTATCTCCGTAAGGATTAATCTTCATAGCAAACAAACAATTTCCTACTGCTTGCCCGACTATAACAAAATTACCATCACTTGTTTGGCATGCCCCAAAACCATAGTTATAAGCGTATTGCTGATAAGTTCTTTGCCACATAATACTCTGGCTGCTTATACTTTGAAAAAATAGAAAGTTTAGCATTAATAAAAGCACAAGTTTTAATTTTCGGCTGAATCTCATGTTATATTGAGGAATATCTTTCATTTGTATGTTTTTACAAACAATTTTCGCCTTAGAGACAAGGTTTCTAAAATGATACCATCATTTTATCAACAGGTTATAGTGCAAGTTTACTTAAATTAATACACTTTTTGGCATTTTGCAATATTAAAGCAAAATGTTAGTATTATACAAAATTTACTAAAATGATTTTATTTGGAGAAAAACAGCATCAAGGCTCAGGATTTTTACAGGGAACTATTGATAATTATAGGATCAATACAAATATAATGCAGCAACTAAGGCAGAACAATGATTTGGGTCACATATGAACCTGCCGGGATTTACAGATTTTGCAGGGTTCCGGTTCACTGGATTTTTCAGTTCTGGCATGCGAATACAAGACTCTAATTCACACCCATAGTCCCCCATAAAGCGGGAGACACCGCGGAGACGTAAATAATTGGAAAAAATACCCCCTCTCAATCTCCCCCTGTAAGGGGGAGAAGAGAACACAACGGAGTTGTGTTCGAAGTAGGGGTAATTATAAAAATATAAGCCATGAAGTGGCGCAATAAAAAATGCCCGGCAAAATTCTACCGGACATTTTAGTTTAACTGTTCTGATAAAATCAAAAGGCTTAACCACGAATTTCACGAATTTCACGAATTTTTACGCCAGCCTTTGTGAGCGAATCGAAGGAAGGCATTAATTGAATCAAGCCCCGAAGGGGCGGCATACATTAGCGATGGGCGAAGCCCATCGAAAAGGACAAAAACATAACAAGCCACGGAGTGGCGCAATACAAACACTAATTTTCACGCAGAGTCCCATAGAGCGGGAGACACCGCGGAGACGAAATACTTATTTAGAACAGTAAAAAACTTTTATTTTCACTTGCATTTTCATTTGGCATATATTATATTGGATTTGTATGCATATTGCATATATCAAACTTATCCCTTTTATCATGAAAAATCTGAATACATTAAATTCTTTCCGTGATCACATGAATAAAATGAGAAAAACTCATTCTCACTATGAATATTCATCATGAGAATTTTCACGTTCATAAACTGCTGGATTTTCAATCCATTCTCACTATGAATATCACGCAGCAACGGTTTCTCAACATGAATATATTCATAATGAGAAAAATTAATTTATAATAATGAGCTGTTTTCGCCAAAAAAAACTCCCGTAACCCCTCAAAAAAAAATCGTATTCATCGTGAGAATGTATTACCGGAAAACTACTGTAAAAACAACCCCTGTAACTTTTTAAATTGCATGAATCAACATGAATAACATTACCCGATCTTTCAATTTTATCTTCATTTTACGTTCTTATTAAATTACCTATATTTGCATTAATAATAATTAATTATCCCCAGAGATGAAAGCATTCAGTATGATTAAAACCATAAAATTGTTGTTTTTTGCCATATTTTGCATAATATTGGCATCATGCGGCAAAAACCCCGAAGTAATTTATATTAACGGAAAGATCTACACTCTCGATAAAAACAACACTGTAGTGGAAGCAATTGCGGTGTATGAAGGCAAGATACTCGCAACCGGTAAATCAAGCGAGCTCACAGAAAAATACAAAGATGCTAAGGTAGTTGACCTGAAGGGTAAAACAGTTGTGCCCGGCTTTATTGATGCTGAGGCGAACTTAATGGAGTTTTCAAAGCAGTTAAGCCTGCTTGACCTCAGGAATGCAAGATCAGTGGATGAAATTGTGAACATAGTACGCGAGCGCTCAAAAACCGCCGGTCCAAATGACTGGATAGGCGGCTTCGGGTGGGATGAAATGAAGCTTCCCGAAAAGGATATGGAAAGGCTGCATCACAGCCTGCTTGATGCTGTATCAACCACCCAATCTATCTACCTTGTGAACGCGCTTGGCAATACAACATGGGTTAACAAAAAAGTACTTGAGCAGACCAAGGTTACCAAAGATACCCCTGACCCCGAGAACGGCGCAATTGGTTTTGATGAAAACAACACGCCCAACGGGCTGTATTACGAAGCGGCGCAGGAGCTTGTTATAGATATACTCCCGCAGCCATCGGAGCAGGAAGTGATGTCTAATATCACCCGCGGAATAAACGAGCTTTTTAAATACGGCATCACTGAAATTAATGACGCAAATATTACCGAGCAGGGATTGAGCGTTTATAAAAAAATGGTGGATGACAATAAATTCCCCATAAGGCTTTACGCAATGATACCGGGCAAAGGACCGCTGTTTGAAAAATATATATCAAGCGGACCCGAAGAATACAAAGACAGAATTAACGTTAAGTGCGTAAGCCTTGAGTATGACGGTTATTTTGAAACGCAGGATGCAGCAATGGAAAACGATTACAACGAAGACCCGAAGAGAATGACACCCTTTAATGATGACTTTGATATAAAGGAAATGACAAAGAAGGCGAATGAAAAGGATTTCCAGATTTCGGTTAAGACAGTTGGCGACAGAGCTTTAACACAGACACTTAACGCGATTGAATCGGTTAACAAGGAAGTTAAATCAAAAGCAGGCAGAACGAGGCTGGAATATCTGGAGTTTGTCACCCCCGCTGATATGCAGCGCATAAAGGCGATGGAGATAATTCCATCAATAAGACCTGAGGTAACATTAACGGATAAGCTCTTTTTAAATGAAATGATAAAGCCCGAAAACGGGCAGAACCTTGGATTGTGGAGCAATTTATTCAAGCAGAACAATATAATTATTTCGGGAACAGACTTCCCTTATCACACAATAAATCCTTTGGTGGTAATGTACTATTTATCCAGCGGACTTTCTGTTGATACTGCTGCCAACAGGCTTACCAACAACACAGCGCAGAAATTAAGCGTACTTGATGCGCTGAAGTCATTTACTGTTTATTCGGCATTCGCCTCATTTGCTGAAGAAGTAAAAGGAACCCTCGAAAAGGATAAATTCGCCGATATGGTAGTACTATCAGACGACATCGTAGCATCAGATCCGCAGGTACTGCTTAAAACAAAAATACTGATGACAATTATCCGCGGCGAAGTTGTTTATGAGAACAAGAGCCCGGGAGCATTGTTATATTAATATGATATCCTTAATTTATAATTAACTCTAAACCATACATGAAAGAAACTGTTAAGACCTGGACGGTTCTTGACATTCTGAAGGTAACCGAAGCCGCCTTTCGTGAGCGCGGGATAACGAATCCACGCTTGAACGCGGAGCTGCTGCTTGCGGATACAACCGGAGATAGCAGAATTAACCTTTACCTGAACTTTGAAAAACCATTGACTGAAAACGAAGTATCGGGATACAGGGATAAAGTTAAACGCAGACTGAAGTTTGAACCTTTGCAGTATATTAGGGGTAAAACGGAGTTTTACAGTCTGGAATTTAGGGTTACCCCGGATGTTTTGATACCGCGCCAGGAAACCGAGATCTTGGTTGAAAAGGTACTGGAGTATATAAAAGAATCGGGTATAGAGTGTCCGAAAATACTTGAAATAGGCACAGGCTCAGGGTGTATATCAATAGCTATCACGGCAAATTCGGAATGTAATATCAGGGCATTTGATGTCAGCAATGAAGCGATTAAGGTCGCTGAACTGAATTCAGCAGCAAACGGTACCGCTGAAAAAGTGAAGTTTGAAGCTAAAGATTTTTTTGATCCGGAAGTTACTTTTGAAGGTTTCGATATAATAGTAAGCAATCCGCCATATATATCAGCACAGGATGTGCCGGGTTTGAATGAAGAAGTGAATGGATATGAGCCGTACATTGCTTTAACCGATGATGGCGACGGGTTATCGTTCTACAAAAAGATATTTGAGCTGTATAACGCTTCGCAGAATAAACCTGCTGTATTTCTGGAAATTGGCGATGGCAAAAAAGAGGCTATAGTAAAGCTGTTGAGTGAAAGTGACATTAAAAATTACAATATTCATAACGATCTGATGAATATGCCAAGGGTACTTGAAATAAAAGGAACAGAAAATATATGATAGCGTTAATACAAAGGGTTACGGAGTGTAATGTTACGGTAGGGGCTGAGCTTATCGATAGCATTCGCGGCGGGATGCTTGTACTGCTTGGCGTGAAAGATGGCGATACAGAAACGGATGCGGCTTACCTTGCGGCAAAGACCGTTAACCTGCGGATATTTCAGGATGAAAACGAGAAGATGAATCTTTCACTGCTGGATACCGCACAGGATATGATGATAGTTTCGCAGTTCACACTGCATGCCGATACACGGCATGGCAACCGCCCCAGCTTCACCGAAGCGGCTGACCCTAAAATAGCAGAAGAGCTTTATGAATACTTCACGCAGGAAGTAAAAAACCTGATCGGGCACGATAAAGTACACAATGGTGTGTTTGGAGCAATGATGAAAGTTAAACTGGTGAATGACGGTCCGGTAACAATAACGCTTCGCAGTAAAAATGATTATTAAAAATAATTATTGATTGAATAAAATACTTATAATAGGTTTCGGTAAGCTTGGTTCACACCTATACTACTCGCTTAAAAGCACGGGTAAGTATAAAGTCACCTTTGCCAAAAAACGCAACAAAAAAAGTATTTTAGACGGTTTGATCAGAAGTGCAGATGTAATTTTTATTTGTGTACAGGATTCAATAATAACAAAAACCGCTGAGAGTATTATCAAGTTAAATGTACCGCTAAAGAATAAAACAATTTTTCATACATCAGGGGCATTAACAAGTGATGCAATTAAAGTATTGAAACAACACGGTACATATACAGGCTCATTCCATCCTGTGCAAAGCTTCGCAAAGAGGACAACACGCCTGACCGATAGTTTTAATAAAATTTACATTGCGACAGAAGGTGATAAACCGGCTGTTAAGAAAGCATATTCAATCGCAAAAAGTATAGGCTCAATTCCGTTTACAATAAAAAAAGAGAACAAAGTTTATCACCACATTTGCTGTGTAATGGCATCGAATTTTTTGAGCGCATTGAACGGCAGAATTGAGGAGACGGGGCGCAAAAAGATACAAATAAATGGGTTTAATAATCTCACATTTTTAAACATATATATGCCGCTGGCTAAGCAAACGCTTGGCAACATAGCGGTTCACGGCGCGAAAGGCTCGCTTACGGGCCCGATAGAAAGGAACGATGTAACAACAGTAAAACATCACCTCGAAGCGCTGAAAAAGAGCAGTAAAGAGCTGTTAACATTCTATATATTAATGGGAATTGAAACCGTTAAACTGGCGTTAAATAAGAAAAGCATAACAAAAAAACAATCTTCGGATTTATATAAATTATTTTCTAACTACATTATAAAACAATAGTTTATATTGAAAACCATAAATCTTAAACTCATCTTACCCCTGGTACTTTTAATACTTTCGGTAAATACATTTTCACAGATACAGAATAAACCTGACCTGTCGTATTCACAAAAGTACGCGCTGCAAAATGCAGCCGGCAAGCGGTCAATCACTTATGCAGATTCATTGCAGAAAAAGCTTGTACCCAAACGTACTATCAGCGCATTGTTCCTTGGATTGGGCGGAGGTATAGCTGTACCGATGTCACAATTCAGCGAAACGGCGAATCCAACTTTTGGGCTGCTTGGGCGGCTGGAATTTTCATCAACGGGAATTTTTCCTTTTGTTATCGGCGGAGAAGTGAATTATTATTCATACAACTCTCCTGATGAGTTCCGTACAATTAACCTGCTAAGCAGTTACAGGACAAAAATACTTTCTTTCGGTCTGAACATTGATTACTCACTTTCAAAGATATTCAAAACATCGTTCACAATGCCGTTTATTTCTGTGGACGTAAAGAGCAACAATATCAAACGCGATTTTGACGAGAACCGTTCTTTTGAAGGACTTCCTTTAACTGAGTCAAAAGTAAGCTTCGGTGCGGGTTTGGGTTTCACTCTCTTTATTCTTGATTTTTCGGTGAAGTACAACTACATGAAAGATAACTCGTTTATTTCTGTAACTACAAAGACAAAGTTTCCTGTGATAAGATTCTGAGCGTTATACTAATATAAAAAGAAAACATACTTAATGGACTTAAGATCATACGTTGAAAATGTATACATAATCCCGATACTTATCTTTTCTGTGGTAATACACGAAATGGCTCACGCATGGGTAGCTTTAAAATGCGGTGATACTACCGCAAAGGACCTGGGAAGGATAACACTGAACCCGATACCGCATATTGATCTTTTCGGTTCTATAATTATTCCGCTGTTCTCTATCATAGCAACAGGCAGGGTATTCATTGCGTGGGCAAAGCCCGTGCCAATTGACCCGCGAAACTTCAGGAATTTTAAAAGGGATGATACCCTGGTAACAATAGCCGGGCCAATATCCAATTTACTGATAGCTTTATTATGTTCAATATTTACAATAGCGCTTTATTACATTATGGCTTCGGTTAATCCTTTAGAGGGTTCCTTTGGTTTCGAGTTCCTTAATTACATGCTGAAGATGTTTTACGCCGGTATTATACTTAATGTATCGCTTGCTGTGTTTAATATGATACCTATTCCCCCGCTGGATGGATCACATGTACTTGCCAATTTATTGCCTGATGACCTGGCAATGCGTTACCGCAGCATTGGCTTTATGGGAATATTTATCATACTTGCGCTGTTTAACTTTGTACCGGGGTTTTCGCAGGTGTTTATCGGGATAATCTCGTTTGTTGCAAAACCGTATTTAAACTTAGTTGATCTGTTCATAAGATGAAAAATAACACAATAATAAACGAAAATTCAGATATTAACTTCCTTGAAGAATATTACCCTGAGCGCCCGCTTTCACCAAAGGAAACCGATGAGCTCAACCAAGGTGTTGATAAAAAAATAGCTTCAAGCAAAAAAAGTATCTTTAAGATTTTAAGTCACCTGAAGGCTTTAAAAAGATACATGATGGACCGCGATGTTAAGTGGTACAGGAAGTCTGTGGTAATTGCGGCGCTTGTGTATTTCATAACACCCCTTGACGCTATGCCTGATTTCGCTCCGCTCGTGGGTTACCTTGATGATATTGGTGTTATAGGGTGGACGATAAAATTCCTTGGTGATGAAATAAACTCATATTACAGCTAACGTGATTTATAACCTTAGTTTCATTGCAGATTAAATCTTCTGATCTTTCCAAACCACTTTTCTACCCATTGCAATTAAAACAGATGTAATAATTACATAAACAGCAAAATAAATTTCATAAAAAGGCATATACAAATAAACCCTGTACATTTTGAATTCCTTAATAGCCGGAAATAAGAACACTGAATCAAAAATTAATTTAACAATAAAGAAGAACAGGTATGCCTGCAGGCTTAAGTACGCCCAGCCCGAAAGTATCACTGCGCCTGTTAACCACGAAAGGACACCAACAACTATGCCGAAATTGAATTCACCCATACCGCCCAATGCCCAGCGCTTTTTCTGCCTGAATAACTGTGTAAAGTTAAGGCATGGCAGGGTAACATTTTTGGTATCGTTATCAACCGGGAATACTGTGCGCTTATATGATGAATCCTTATTAATTTTCTGCAACAATAAAAAATCTTCCGTTATAGAAAATCTCAGCTTTTCGTACCCGCCTACTTCGTCATACGCCGCTCTTCGGTATGACATATTATTCCCTACACAGCTTATGGGTACACCTACGCCGTCACCCCCGGAAGCCACAGAAAGGAGGTACAGCCAGTCAGCTGACTGCAGTCCGTAAAAGAATCCTGTTGGCATTATTACGGAATAACCTGCGGCTACCCCGGTCTTTTCATCGTAATAATCCAGCATTCTGCGCAGCCAGTTTTTATTGATTTCAATATCCGCATCAGTTGTAAATATTACTTCACCCGTCGCAATTTTAAGCGCCTGAGCAAGGGCATTGGTTTTTCCTTTTAGCTTATCGTGAGGCTCGGTAATTTCAAAGTACTTCAGGGATGAATGCTTATTACAATACTCCAGCATTATTTCTTTTGTTCTGTCAACGGATCTATCGTTAACAAGTATGGCTTCGAGTTTATCCATTGGATAGTTAAGCTCAAGTAAAGATTTTACGCATTCTTCAATGCTTGATTCTTCATCCTTTGCGCAAATTATGACTGATACCTTAGGCTCAAAAGATGACTTCCTGGCTTTGCGTGAATTGGCAATCAACCCCAGAAGCATTATAAAATGCATCAGAAGATAAATGCTTAATATTGTATTTACAATTATATCCATAAAAAAGTCCCGCAAAGAAATTTTACGGGACTATCATTATAATTTAGAATTTATTCAATGTTTATTTTACAACTGCAATTTTGATCGAAGCAGTTTCGCTGCATCCGCCGCTTAGCTCAAGCACAGCAATATAAATACCGCTCTGCACGGTTGAAATATCCCACTGCACTTCGTTATCGAGACCCTTGTGGGTTGTGCCTACAAGTGTTGTAACAAGCTCACCGGATAGGTCCATAATTTTGATGTTGATGCCTGTTACATCACCATTCAAAAAATACCGGATGTTTGTTGATTTGCCATAAGCCGGATTTGGCCAATTGTAAACCTTATCCGAAGGCAGGCATGGCTGGGTACTTGTAACAGTTCCAAGACTTCCGGCTCCGTCATTTGCATGAGCGGAATTCCTGAGGAAGTTTTTCCAAAGAACCCTGGTATCATTATAAGCCCAGGGCGTTTTGTAACCGTATAAATAGCCGTCTTCTGAATAAACCAAAATGCCGAAATTGCCGTTTGAATTGATTATTGCCGGGGTTGATCTTACTCTGCCGCCGGTATTAATGGGGAATCCGTCAAGTACCTTCCCATCTATACTGTAAGCGTAAACCCTGCCGTCACCGGTACCGAAGATCACTTCGGCGATATTATCGCCGTTAAGATCAGCAACAGCAACACCGCTTGTGATAGATGTTACATTAGGGATACTGTATGGGAAGTTATCCAGTACTACGCCGAATTTATTGATGGCATAAATTTTATTGTCAGCTGTCAGAATAATTTCCTGCTGTCCATCACCGTTGATATCGCATATTGTTGGGGTCGAGTTAACAGTTGTAATCCCGAGATTATTCGAAAGTATTGTATCACTGCCGGTTACTCCCTGTCTGATAATTTTATTATCATTTGATATTTTAACCCTGTTTGTGAAAGGATCAATTATTTGGCCGAAATAAATATATCCTGAAGCGAGATATTTATTACTATTATCTATAAATGAATACGTACCCGGAAGCGCTCCATTTAAACTGTAAGCTAAAGATTTAACTTGTGAATTTGAAACTGAATCGAAATCATATGATAAGCTATCCAATGAAAATTTAGCAACTCTTCCGTTTTGTGTTCCAATATATATCTTGTTAAAAGGATTTGGCTGACTTGCAGAGGTTAAAGTTAAGTTAGGAGTCGTTAAGACTGATCCTGCATCAAAGCTCTGCACCAGGGGCGCGCCCGTTGCTGTATCAATTACAAAACTCATTAAATTAAGTTTACTTCCTGATACACCGGTCACGAATTTATTATTACCGCCAATATTATAATTCAGGAAACCTACAGCAAAACCTGAAGCGCTATCCTTCAAAAAGCCATTTGGCATATCAACTCTGATAGGATTACCGTTATCACGGAAACCGAAAAGAGTATCGTTGATATTAACAAATATTTCATCAAAGCTGTTATCGTTATAATCAAAGCCTATCGGCTGAGCGTTGCCTGTCAAATCTATGCCAACATACCTCGGGAAGCCTGTAATGTTTGCAACATTACCGCATACCTGGTATGTGAATGTCATCGTAGGACCTATCTGACTAAAGGAGGATAAACACACTCTGGAATTTATGTTTGAATAACTTTTAGAATTCGGGAAAGATGTCTGGTTGAATTCATTGCGGTAAATATTAGATGGCCTGTAATGTTCACCGTTATACCAGAAATCAACAAAGAAACCGTCACTTATCAGATCACCAATTGGAGTTGATACAACTACCCCAATATCCTGCGAGCCTTTGGCTTCTTCAACATCAACACCGCGGTGATCAATATCAGTATTTATTGTATTACTGCCAATTTTAGCTTCAATAACATTTTCATCAATATGCCATACAAGTATGCCGCCCTGGTAGTTTGAAGTATCGTTCTTCAATCCGGGTACACTCCAGTCAAGTTCATCAACATCAGTGATGCTTCCTTTGAGTTTCCAGATATCGGAGCTGTTGAAACCATCTTCATCCTTTGTGAAATTCATCGAGTCACGAACACCGTTTTGATTTACGTAATGTATAGTTTGTCCGTTACCATATGCATCTCGGTTTCGGTTTTCAACAAGAAAATATTCTTTACCGCTTATTAGTATTTTATAAACCGATTCATTTCCGTTAATATCAAGTGTTGCTGCTTTTGTAGTATATGTACCGCCTGTACCAAGAACAATAGGCTCAACCCAGCCCAAATACTGCTTTTCCCAAGCAGAGGGTTCCGGAGGAAAAACACCAAGATAACTGAAAATAGCCTGTCCGTCCATTAACCCAAATCTGCCGATTGCTGTTCTTCCGGTTTCAGTATCAAACAGGTCAGGCAGACCCAAATGGCTGCCTATTGTAGCAACAACAATACCGTTCATACCAAGCTCTAAATACACGTCACCAAAAGAGGTGTTAACTATGCGGTACTCCTGTTCAGGGAGCATACAGGAATTTGATATTATAGTACCTTCATTGGTATAATAACCCTGGGTGGTATCGCCATAAATGGATCTTAGCGTGCCAAGACCCATATAAATAGAAGGAAGGTCAAGTTCACCAACAAACAATCCCTGCGAAGCCAGGTCAACATCCCTGCCAACACCGGCATGGAAAATTATAAATGCAGAATTGTTAGGGTTAACACCAGAAAAATCTATCGTACTATCAGCGGAGCGCCAGACATCATAGAAGAATGTGCCCATTCTGCCAAGGTTCTCTGTTCTGCGGGGTGAATAAACTTCCATTTCATTAGGGAGATTTCTAACACTCGGAAGAAGAATATAATTGATCACAAGTCTACCTTTGGAGGACTTGTAATAATAATTCTTCAGGAATTCAAGTTTATGAATAAAATACAAACTGTCATGCGGCGGCGCGTCAACTGAATCAGGGTAATTGCTTGATACATCAAACCTTCCGTCACCGGTTGTTTGTGAATTGTTATCCGGTTTGAACTGAACCCTTATAGCATAAACGTTCAGTGTTTCAGGCACAGCGGAACGGAACATCATATTACTGTAAAAATTCTCTGTTCTTTCCTGCGGATGGTAATTTATGGGGTGTGTTAACATAAGCTGCTTATCAGCAACCCTATTATTCAGCAGGTTATTGGCCTGTGCGAAAACAGGCTTCTGGTCTACAAAAAAACTAACGGATACTAACAGCAATACAGCCGTTAGTATCCGCACTTTCATTAGCGAACTTGATATGATCATTTAATTATTTCTGGGGTTGTTCTTCTGTTTTCTTTTCTTCGGGTTTCTTTACTGTGGTTTCGGGCTGACCGAAATTCACAGAAAGAGTAAATCTTAAAGTATTTGCAAGCGGATGATTTTCTTCAATTGTATTGATATAACTGAAATCAAAGCCGTACATACTGTACCTTATACTTGCGCCAAGTGTGATAAATTTTCTTTTACCTCTGTCCGGATCTTCATAGAAGAATCCGCCGCGTAAACCTATAAGTTTCGGGTTACCGTACCAGTATTCAGCTCCAACTGATGATTGAATTGATTTCATGACATTATCAATTCCGCCGCCAAATGAAGTAAATATACCTTTATACACAGGATCCGATACGCCATCTTCTCTTCTTTTAACCAAAAGCTTAGCGAAATCAGCGGTGAGGGTTAAGTTATTGAATTCACTCTGGTATATATCGTAGGCAAAACCTAATCTTAAATTAGTCGGGAGCGGATCAGCCTGGTCATTATCAACATATGTAACTTTAGGACCGATATTTGATAAATTCACACCAAGCCCGAACTTATTATTCAAAAATTTCATTTTTGTTTTGGAAGGTCTCCATAACATTGAAAGATCAAAGCTCAGATCATATGCGGTACCGGTACCCTGTTCACCGGCAACCGGGTCAACAGCAAGTTTACTGTAAATAAACCTTGTAACAACACCAACGCCAATATCACGGGAAACCTTTGTACCATAACCAACTGCCAAAGCACCATCAAAAGCCTGGTATTTTCCAATTTCATTACCAAACTCATCTGTCTGGATAATCGTACCAATGTTCAGGTAAGTTATACTAACTCCGAGTGTTCCTTTGAGTTTCTTCATGTAATACTTGCCTGCCAAAAAGTCATAGAAAAGATCTGAGAGACCTAATCCCGGGAGCCAGGGTGAGTGAGTAATAGATACCTGTGAACCTTTCTGAAAACCCAGACCTGCAGGGTTCCAGAACATCGCCGAAGCATCGTTTATCATACCGGTACCGGTTTCACCCATACCTGCATTTAAAGAGTTAGGGCCAATTAACAGGAAAGGGACAGCAGACTCACCTTGCGCAAATACTCTGCCGGATAGCACAACGAAAACTGCCAGCACGCACATTTTGATTTTAAACATTTAAAGAATCCTCCTGGATATATATTATTATTAATTATTTCTATTTTAAAACTGCTAATTTACCCGTATTTGTAACAGATAAACCATCTAC
>JABFSP010000362.1 GCA_013140565.1 Ignavibacteria bacterium | reverse complement strand
TATACTCCGCCTGGACCACTTTACCATAACCTCCTTTTGATTGGCTACGACGGCAACACTATAATCACCAATGATGCCGGCACGCGCAAAGGCGCCGGCTATCGGTATAATATTGATGTTCTATATTACAGTACTAAGATCAATATCCTTATATTTGCCATCCCTGAAAAATATCAGCAGTTTTTTGAACTCATCGGTTTTTACGTAACCCGGGATATTTTTCATCGGGTAATTATCATACTTAAATGATATCACCTTGCCGTCAGGCTCAAGAAATATAGTTGTCGGGAAGCTGAATACTTCGAAGTAATAAGAAAGCTCTTCTTCAGTATATTTCTTGCCGTTGTAAGTTAACTTATCTTTTCCTTCTGCGTTTAGTTTAACCAGCACAAAATTATCTTCAAGTAATTTCTTTACTTCAGAATTACTGTAAGCTTCGGCATCCATTTTTTTGCACCACCCGCACCAGTCAGTATAAACATCCACAACTACACGCTTATTTTCCGCGGAAGCTTTCTTCAGGGCATCTTCAAAAGCATTCTGACCGAATACTAAATTAGCCGTAAACAAAAATGCAACTACAGCAAATAACCTCATTTTAAACAATTTAATTTTCCTTCTATTTTAACAACAATAATTAAACGTAGATATGCCGGCAATAAGTTCCCTAATGCTTGTTTAATTTCATAAATGCCAGTAGTTTACCATATACCGCATCAGAACTTAGGCCGTTCATGCATTTATGTTCATTCGGGCATTCGCTTAACTGAGTTAAATTACAGCCCAGGCAGCTAAGTGATTCATTCTTTATGACCAGCGAGTTTTTGCTCTGCGGACCCTGTAAATTTGAGTTGGTGGGACCGAATATCGCGGCCGTATTTGCCCCGCTTATCCACGCTGCGTGCATGGGACCGGTATCGTTTGTGACAAACAAACGGCACTTCTTGATCAATGCAGCCATGTACTTAAGATTTACTTCAGGTATCAGTATTGCACTTTCCCCTATTGCCTGCTTGATTCTTTCAGCCAGTTCTTTTTCTTTATCGTATCCCCAGAATAATAATATACGGGAATCTTTGCTGAACATTTTGCCAAGCTCAGCCCATTTTTCTTCATTCCACACTTTTGTTGGCCATGTGCCGCTTGGGTTGAATCCTATCACCTGTTTACCCTGCAAATCATTCTTTTTGAAGAATTCATCTGCAAATTCCTTGTGAACACCGTTTAGATAAAATTTCGGTTTGTTTGAAATTACTTCTAGCCCTAATGCTCTTACTGCATCAAGGTTGAACTCAATATTATGTATTTCACTTCCCCTGGGTTTTACCTTTATGTTATATGCAAGAGCTCTCCATTTAAACCTGAAACCAACCCTGTATCTTGCATCACTGTTGAAAACTATTATTGCTGTTCTTGGGTTACCGAAGAGGTCTAAAATAAGATCATATTTCTGATTGTGGATATTCCTTATAAGGCAGTAAGAACTATCACCTTTGCCGATATCGTAAGTCAAAACCCTGTTCAGGTACGGATTCCCTTCAAGCGCTTCCCTGCAATAGCTTTGAGTCAAAAAATTAATTTCCGCATCCGGGAAGTGATAACGCATATTTTCAATAACAGGGGTTGAAAGCAATACGTCACCTATTGCTCCCGGTTTAATTATCAAAATTTTATTTACCCTGCTTTTATCGAAATGCAATTTATACGTGCTCCAATATTATAAAATTATTATCAACCGGAACTGTTTTATTCTTCATTGAATCCTGTTTTTCAGCATAAAATTCTTTTTCTCTGAAACTGCACAGATCATACAATCTGCAGCTTCCGCACAGGGGATTCTGAGACCTGCAAATCTTCCTGCCAAACCTTATCAGCAGTGTATGAAACAAAAACTTTTTGCCTTCGGGAATTTTATCCTTCACCTGTTCAAACGTCTTAACTGGTGTCGCCGCATTTGCTATTCCAAGCCTGTTGGTTACACGGTGAACGTGCGTATCCACCGGGAATACATCCCTGCCAAGGCTGAAAGCCATAACGCAGGATATCGTCTTTAAGCCAACACCATCATACTGCAAAAGGTCTTCATATATCTTTTCGTCGCTCAATTTGTTAAGGTATTTCAGACTCAATTTACCTTGCTTCTGCTTCAATTCTTTCAGCAGTTTTTTTATTGCCGCTGATTTCTGGTTAGTGAGTCCGCATACCCTGATAGCGCTTTTTATCCTGCTCAACGGTGCGCTTAAAACTTCATCCCAGATGCCAATATCGTTCTTAAGGTTCATAAAAGCCCTGTAGCTAGTCTTATCCGTGGTATTTTGCGAGAGCATCGTGGCTATCAGTATATCAAGCGGATCTGCCTTACTTGGCTTCGGGTCAAGCCCGGGGAATTCTTCCTGTAAAAGCTCTATTATATTATTTATTTTATTCAATCAGCAGGTATGTTGTAACAGAAAAGGAAATGAAAAACATTTTTGAAAGTTAAAATTTGATATCAATCTGGAGTGAAAAACGGTTCTTCAGGTCACCCATAATTTCATCGTTTCCTGAACCGGTTGATCTAGCACCTTCAATAATAGTTTCAGCGTACTTTGCGGATAGCTCAAGGAATTTATACGGTCTGTACTTAAGCATTAAGTACCACCTTCTGCCCTTACCGTAAAGCCCCTGGTTTGATACCACACCATTGAGTTCGTTTTCATATTCATATATCCGTGAATCAAATGAATCCGTCTGAAAAATTATGAACCTTCCGTCCAGAACAATATCTTTGAACGGAACAACCCTGAAATCAGAAAAGAACATCAAACCTTTTTCAGCGGTATGATAACCCTGGTAATCAACAAACACATACTCAAAACGGCTCCGTACACGGAATGTTTTAAAAATATCGTAATCAAACTGCAGGCGGTAATTGGTCTGCCCGCGCTCATACATTTTATCTTCTTCAAGTCCGCTGCTGTTTATCACAGAGGTTACATCTTCTTTAATTTCATTTTTGTACTTGGTATATAATGTAAGATTGCGCGTAACATTCCACTGAGTGTATGTCATAAAATCCCTGCCTGATGTTGGCACGGGATTGAAGAAAGTTGCATATGGAAATTTATACTGGTCATAATAAGCGTTTACAATTGCCAGTTTGCCGATCTTAAACCTGATGCCTGAATATATCCCGAACTCATTCTGCGATGTACCGCTTTGTTCGCCAAAGCCGTATGAATGCAGGCTGATAAAATTCTTGGGATAATTCCTTACCATAAAAACAACATCAGCAAGCTTAAAGAAAAGGAACTTTACGCCTGTAACACCGCCTACAATATCAGTGTAACTTCTTGTCCACTCGCCAAATATGTTTACATTATGGATCACCATATCATAATCAACGCCAAGGGCGTTTGATTTAGTGCCTGAAAAATCATAAAGTCCTTTATATTCAAACGGCTTATCATACTCGGAGTTGTAATATGTTAAGCCAAGCTTAGTTGTACCAAAAAACTTCGATTCATAAAATAACCTGCCGCCAAATAATCTTTCCTTGCCGGAATTTTTCCTGGCAATTTCCGATTCGGTGCGGTGGTAACCATCCTCATATTCACTTGAAAGCTGGTTAAGCGTTGTATCAATTGATGCATCAATGCTGTTGTTTGAATAGAACCCGAACAGGCTGAAATCACCGAATGATGAGGGGAGCTTGATTTTCCCCGCAACACCGCGGAAGTACTGAACTTCGTTCACGGAGTTATATGAATCAATATCATCGCCCTTTTTCTTCATACCCGAGACCGCATCGCTGCTTTTTGAAAATGAGTATGAGCCCCAAAGGGTCATACCCTGCCCGAATTCAAGAGTATAGTCACCCACCAGCAGATGATTAAGAATAATATTCGATTTCATCTCAGCAAAGCCGCCAACATGATCAGCCCAGTTAAGCTCACCCGGATCCTTTTCAGCAAGCAGGCTTCCAGTGAAAATATACCCGCCCTGTGTATACCGGGCTACAAACCTGTTGTAGAATTTTGGCCTTGGGCCGAGATACTTATCCGGTTCAAGATATCCCCTGCTTGGCTGCAGGTCATTTGAAAAACGTGTACGCATTTCAAAATAAATGTTGCTCAGCAGACCTTTTTTGGAATCTTTGATCTTCTGTATGATACCGAATTCATCCTTCACAAAATCAACAGTTGAGCTTTTTACAACTATGTAATTTTTAATTTTTCCGTAAAGTTCGTCATCAATGCCTTCAACATACCTTAATTCCGCAACAGTATAGAATTTTTTATTCTTAGTTCGGTATTCAAGTATTTTGGTTGCTATTATTGCGTCAATGTATGGGATCTTTTGCAGGTCGTTACTGCTTGCAGAATTTATATCAATAGGGTTAACTTTAAGCTGCTGCATCTGTTCAAGAAGTTTGGAATCTTCTGCATCCTCGGTCTGGTTTTCAAGCAGCATTTCGATATTTTCATCTGTGCCCCTGTTAATTGTATCACCTGTAATTTTTATGCTGTCAATAACACCACTTGTGGTATCACTTTGAGCTAAAATTACAGTATTTGCTATAAATACAGCAATTAACAAAAACAGATATTTGCAGAATTTCGCCAAATTTTGGATTAATTATTATTAAATATAGAAATAAATTATCAAAGGTTTTAAGAATATATTAGCCCACTTATCCCGGAACAAAAACAAAACGCGTATGACACTGATCATACGGATTTTCACTGATCTAATCCGTGCTTATCTGTAACATCCGAGTCATCTGTGTTCAATAAAAAACGGCAGGTTTATGCCTGCCGTTAAGGTGAAAAAGAATGTAATAATCTATTTAACCAGAATCATCTTCTTCGTCTCAATAAATGAGCCTGCTGAAATAGTATAAAAATAAATGCCGCTTGTTAAGTTTGATGCGTCATAATCAATGGTATAACTGCCTGCGTCAAACCTGCTGTTTGCAAGAAGCGATACTTCCCGCCCAAGCATATCATAAACAGCCAGCTTCACTTCTGATGCAGCTGGAATGCTGAATTTGATATTGGTAACCGGGTTGAACGGATTCGGATAGTTCTGGGAAAGCGAATAATCAGAAGGAATACCCGTATTATTGTTGTTTATCCCCACCGGGAAATATGTGCCTTTTCCCGAATTCAGTACTTCCTTATTATTATCGTTCTGTATGAACGCATTTGTTATCATTGAAGTATCTTTCCACACGGGATCCTTTTTATATGTAAATATAAACTGCTGAG
>JABFSP010000142.1 GCA_013140565.1 Ignavibacteria bacterium | reverse complement strand
AATCAAAAAATATTCATTCTTCAAGAAAGCACTCAAAGATTCCGCTGAGTTTATTAAACATAATAACCCTGATGTTGTAATTCTGGTTGATTATCCCGGTTTCAATCTAAGGCTTGCCGAAGAGTTAAGGAAGTTTTACACAAAAAAAATAATCTACTATATCTCACCGCAGCTTTGGGCATGGCATGAAAAACGTGTTTTCAAAGTTAAAAAGTATATTGACCTCATGCTTGTGGTATTCCCGTTTGAAGTTGATTTCTACAACAATTATGGGGTTAAAGCTGAGTTTATTGGTCACCCTTTGGTAAGCAGAATTAGGGAATTCATTGAGCATAATCCCAAAAGAATAAGAGCTTTATCAGATAGAAAGATTATTACATTACTTCCCGGCAGCAGAAAAGATGAAGTCAAACATCATTTGCCTGTATTGCTGGAGGCAATCAAATTGATCAAAGCTAAAATTGATGTTGAGGTGAATATCAGCATAGCACCGGGAATGAAAAAACACTACGCTGAATTTATGGATCAATTATCGGGATATAACCTGACTGAGGATAAACCATACGATCTCATTTTTAAAAGTGATGCTGTTATGACAAAAGCAGGTACATCCACAATGGAATGTACTTTGCTTGGAACACCATACCTAATATTTTACAAAACTTTCCCGTTAAATTATTACCTTTTAAAACCTATTGTTAAAGTAGATAAACTTGGCATCGCAAACCTTTTGCTGGAAAAAGATTCCATTAAAGAATTCATACAAAATGATTTTACCTCAGAAAAGATTGCTGCGGAACTTTTGAGAATATTAAATGATACTGACTACCGTAATAAAATTATCACTGACTTGAAGGAAGTATGGGAAATTCTCGGAAGCAAGGATGCATCTATAAATGCCGCGAAGCTAATTAAACAAACAGCGGGTATATGAAAATAATATTAGTTCCGCTAAGTCTATTGTTCAGGATCGGAGTATTTTTACGGAATTTTCTATATAACTCCGGTATTTTTAAAGCAAAGGTACTTGAGCCGAAAATAATTTCGGTAGGCAATTTATCAGCCGGCGGTACAGGTAAAACCCCATTCGTCGAGCTCATTACTGAATACCTCATCAGGAAAAACAAATTTGTAGTTGTTGTAAGCAAGGGATATAAACGGGAATTTGATGACATTAAAGTAGTGGAAACAGGCTTTAAGAATGAAAAACATGAGCTGAATACCGAAAATCTTGGAGATGAAGCATTGATGCTGCTTGAAAATCTTTCTTCTGCAGGTCTTGAAGGCGGTTTGCTTGTTGTTGGAGATGATAAAACAAAAGCGGCTAAATTTGCTGCTACAAAATTTAAACCCGAAATTATTGTTATTGATGACGGCTTCCAGCACAGGAAATTATTCCGGGATCTGGACATTGTTATTCTGAATCCGAAAAGCGATAAATATATGATACCTGCCGGAAAACTCAGGGAACCCCTTAAGAATTTCAGGCGCGCTGATCTATTAGTGATCAACAATAAATTTGTAAAGAATCCCGTGAATGAAAACCGCAAGAATATGCCGCAGGTAATCTGCAATTATGTATTTGAAGGGTTTAAGGGAATTGATAACACTGTCTTGCCTGTTGAAGAAATTAAGAGCGCCACTGTTTATTGCGGTATAGGTGAACCTGATTCATTTAAGTTGTTATTGAATGATCTGAATATCAAAATTGATGAGTTTATAACATTTCCTGACCATCATTATTTTACCAATGCTGAGCTTGAAAATCTCATGAATTCTTTCACTAAGAACGTGTCTTCTCACATACTTACAACCCAAAAGGATTATGTAAGACTTAAGAATTCAGAGCTGGTTTTGAAAGCAAAAAGTAATAATACTTATAAGAACCTGTTATTCAACTTTCCACTTTATTTTGCGAAAATAAAGATGCAAATTAATAGCAATGGTGAACATTTATTTAAAGAAATTGATAATCTACTGAAATCTGAATGAGCGGTACAAAATATATTGGATTAAGCAAAAGCAACAGCAGTTTCCCGAAATATTCTAAATGGCTGGAAGAGAATAACCTGCCTTATATTGTGCTTGACTGGGAAAAGAATAATTTTGATGATATCAAAAAGTGTTCATCGCTTTTATTAACAGGCGGAGTTGATATCTTTCCTGAGTTTTACAATGACTGGGAAGACGGCAAAAACCGCGGTGACTACATCCCCGCCCGTGATGGCTTTGAGTTCAAACTGCTGGAATACGCATTCGCAAATAATTATCCCGTTTTGGGAATTTGCCGCGGTCTGCAGCTCATAAACTGCAAATTAAACGGCAGCCTGATAAATGATATTGAAACAATACGCGGAACAAATCACGAAAAGATATCTTCTTCTGAAGACAGGATACATAATGTAAATGTTAAAAATGATACTTTATTGCACGAACTTGCAAATGTCACTTCTGGCAGCATTAACAGCTCGCATCACCAGGCAATAGATAGGGTTGGCGAAGGTTTAATCGTTTCAGCGAAAGCTGATGATGGAATCATAGAAGCTATTGAATGGGATGATAAAGAAGGTAAGCCTTTTTTATTGGCAGTACAATGGCACCCTGAAAGGATGCCGGATAAAGGTAGCGCATTTTCGAAAAATCTGATAGAAAAGTTTAGAGAGGAAACGAACAAAAATTAAAAATTTCAAAGCTCTCATATTATTTTTACTTACAGGGTTAATTTTTAATGCCTGTTCCGGTTCCGGAGGATATGATCTTGATAAGGTCCCGGTTAAAGAGATCAAGGAAAGAGTAAACACAAATTCTTCACTCATTGAAACAATGGAAGCATCGGGGAATATAGCATTTGATTCACCTGAACAATCAGGCCAGGGGTGGATTGAAGTAAAAATAAAAAAACCTGATTCAGTTTTTGTTAAGATAGAAGGTCCGTTCGGCATTTCAATTGCTCAGGCACTTATAACCAGGTATGATTTCATCTACTATAATGTTCAGGAAAATAAAGCTATTCTCGGACCAACAAACGATATTAACATTGGCGCAATATTGCGAATTAAAGTATCATTTGATGAACTCTTAAGCGGATTCAGCGGCGGATTCATGCTGCTTGAAAACGTTGTTGATTCTTTGAATGCTGAATCGGAAAATGGGCTATATACAATTAACGCTCCAAGGGAGCCCGGCACACAGAAATATTTTATTGACCCGACGCTTTATACTGTGCAAAAGTATAATTCATACGACGAAAACAGGAAGACCATTGTTGAAGTGAATTACAGCAATTATTTCGAAGAGAGTGCTTCCGGAAGAACAGTTTACTTTCCTTCAAGTATCAAGATAAATAATCCGGGAAAGAAACAATCAGTGTACGTTGACTATGTGAATAAATCATTTAATAAAAGTGATATTAAATTCAGCATTAAAATTCCTAAATCAGCAAAAGTAACAAAATGGGATTAAATTTCCACGTCAAATACTGTCTGTTCCTTTTACTGTTGTTGATAATAACAGGTGCAACTTATGAAGAAATTATTCAGGATAAGAAAAAGCAGGTTGAATACATTGAAAAAAACATCATTGAAAGCAAAACAAGCATATCAAAGATAACTTCAAAGACAGCCGTAATCAATCAGCAGATAGACAGCGTAGAATCGGCAATAAGCGGACTCAACAGCTTCCTGAAGAATTACGAGAATGAATTATTTATGACCCCTGATCAGGTTGCAATTGAAACCAATATGATAATCTTCCTCGCTCAGGAAGTTGATCGCATACAACAGAGTTTCAGGCAGAAGGTCGTATCACTGTATAAACACGGTGAAAACTATGAGCTTGAGTTATTGCTCAGCTCAAAAACACCAAATGAGTACCTTAGGCGTAACCAGTATTTACAGAAATTCTCTCAAAACAGGAAAAAAGAACTGCGCGAGCTGAGATCAAAAAGGTTTATACTTGAAGAAAAGAAAAAAATGCTTACCCTTTCAACTTCATCACAAAGGTTCTACGTAGAAGCAAAACGAAACGAAAAAGCGATCCTGGATGCGAGGTTGAAAGAACTGAAATCGCTTAAGAGTAATTCAGAAAGTGAATCAAATCTGCTTGCAGGTAAGGTTACACGATATGAATCGCAGCTTAATAATGTACGGAATTTTGTAAGTAACCTTGAGGCAAACCGTGATAACTTTGCAGATAGCAAATATAACAGGATCAGTTATGAATCCGCTGATCTAACAACGGTAAAAGGAAACATTAACCTGCCTGTTGATCTTGGTTTAATCACAACAAATTTCGGAAATATTTCAGACAATAAAACTCTTGCAATCTCAATTAACAACGGAGTTGATTTTTCAATAGCCCGCAGTTCTAAAGTATATGCTATAGCCAACGGTACAGTAAGCATTGTTGGCGATATTCCATTTTACGGAAAAGTAATTATCATTACACATGAAAACGGGTTCAGGTCAGTTTATGCATCACTAAGCGAAACGAATGTAAAAGCGGGTGATATGATCAGACTAAACCAGGTCATAGGTAAAACTGGAGAAACACTTGAAGGTCAGACAATGCATTTTGAACTTTGGCAGAATTCAACACCTGTGAATCCAAGGGAATGGCTGAGATTTTGAAATTAACAGCATAAATATCTGAATGAAATTTAGCTTGTTGTTCTTTAAATTCCTGGTTATCAATTCAGCAGATAATTATCAGTATCCGCAAAATCCCGGAATTAATTTTCGGTGTCAAATACAACGAAACTGGAGCTTCATTTCTTCGTGCCTTAGCGGCTTCGCGTGAAATTGATTTCACTGATTTTCGCACCCCAACCCACTAAATTCCTAAATTGATTTTAGTTTAATTTCTTGTTATTTTTGTAAATTCACTGAAAAATTTGGCAAAAAATGGCGGAAAATAAGGGCATTTTTGATAAAAAAAATGCTGAAAAGACGTCAGAGTTTAAAAAAGTTGCCAATTCATACCGTTCAGGCTGGCAATATGCCGAAATAGGGTTTCAATATGGTGCTTCAATCGTTCTTTGTACTTTAGGAGGCTATTGGCTTGATAAATGGCTGGAAACAGGCAATATTTTCCTCATTATCGGTGTATTATTCGGTTCAGTTGCGGGTTTTGTGAATTTACTAAAATCTGTGAATTACAAAAATAAAAAAACTGGTAAAGATGGAAAGTAGCAGCAAACAGCCGGGATTCTTCAAATTCATTGTGCTCTCAAGTTTGATCGTAACAATATTCGTCTCATACCCGGTCTGGAAATATTTTACTGTCAACC
>JABFSP010000082.1 GCA_013140565.1 Ignavibacteria bacterium | reverse complement strand
AAATGGCTCGGAGTAAATAGTGAAATTGAATTCGAAAAAGTACTTATCAAAGAATATTGAAAAACCTATTTATTCGTACTCCCGGGTTTTGTCACAGGAATCTTTGCTAGCCACTCAGGCACTTCATCAGGTTTAAATGAAACTACATCCATTTTCACAAGGGGCTTGAGCGGAATACCGAAATCGACTCTGCCGCCAGAACGGTCAACCAAACAACCCACACCGACAATTTCAGCTTTAAATCGCCTGACCTCATCAATTACTTCCTGAACACTGCCGCCTGTTGAGATTATATCTTCCACTATTAACACGCGGTCATTAGGCTTTACTTCAAAGCCGCGGCGGAATTTCATTTTACCCTCAACCCGTTCTGTGAAGATCGCCTTGGTATCCAGATCTTTACCCACTTCATAAGCAAGCAGTATTCCGCCGGTCATTGGACCTACAACAAGTGTTACGTTATCATTTGCGAATTTATTCGCAAGCTCCCTGCAGAGCATTTCTGTGTATCTCGGGCGTTCAAGTACACGGAATTTTTCAATGTAATGGGGGGAGTGATTGCCGGATGTTAATACAAAATGCCCGTCAAGCAGCGCGCCTGAATCCTTAAATATCTGAAGTATTTCCTGTTCCGTCATATTTTACAATTACAATATTACTTTATGTACATGCTTTAATTCCTTAGATAAAAACCTCTGGCTGACTTCTTTGAATTTGTGCGGAAAGTCAGATACATAAAATACCGAATGATTCTTCTCGGTCATTTTATGATTATTCGCAAGACGTTTCTTTTCCAGTATGCGTTTCACTTCCTTGGCGGTTTCTTTGCCGGAATCGATCAACACAACTTTATTCCCAACAGACTTCTGTATCACATCTTTTAACAGGGGATAATGAGTACAGCCTAAAATAAGTGTATCAATATTTTTATCCTTCAATGGCTTTAGATATTCATCAGCTACCATCTTTGCTATTTTGTTCTTATTCCAGCCATCTTCTGCGAGGTGAACAAACAGCGGACACGGGTCCTGGAATACATTAACATTACCCTTAATTTTCTTAAGCGCTTTTTTGTATGCATTAGAGCGTACTGTACCAAGAGTCCCTATTACGCCAATTTTATTTTTCAACGTTGTTTCAATTGCTGATCTTGCACCGGGTTCAATTACTCCAATTATAGGAATGTGAAAATGCCTCTTTAATGTTGGCAATGAAACCGATGAGGCAGTATTGCAGGCAACAACAAGCATCTTTATCTTCTTCTTCATTAAAAAATACGCTACCTGTAATGAGTAATGTATAATTGTCTCCTTTGATTTGTTACCGTAAGGAACCCTTCCGGTATCACCAAAGTATATTATTTTTTCATTCGGAAGGAGTCTGTTAAGCTCCTTTACAACTGTAAGACCGCCTACACCGGAATCAAATACACCGATAGGCCTTGATGCTTCATCGTTTTTATTTAGTAATTCTTTCATCTATTTTTTAACTCAGTTGAAACCGGATGTTTTATTTTGTCAAATGCTGTTTTGTAATCAAAATCAGTTTCCTGAAACGGGCAGGCATCATCTTTCAGCGTTTTTTCTTTGTTGGCTTTTGTGTTATGACACTTCAAACAGGTTTTTTCATCGCCCTTTACACCGCCATTGCGTATGAATGAACTCTCTTCTCTCATTATCTCAGCGGGAGAGTATTCTGAGCCTGCTCCGTGGCAGCCTTCGCAGCCAACACCCTCAGTGATGTTGTAAGATTTACTCTTCTCGGTGCCCTTCAAAACAAATTCTGTTGTATGGCACTTAAGACATTTTTCTTCCTTATCAGGCGAAGCCAGGCCGTTTGCCTTATTGAAATCAATTGCCTTGGCACTGAAAAGAACTGTATACGCTCCCGAATGTTTTGAATTCTTCCATGGCGTCTTCTGATCACCCATATTCTGCAGCCCGTGGCAGTCATTACACATCTCAGAGCCAAGGATACGAACCGGTTCCTGTTTCGGTTCAAGCGCATTCTTAAGAAAAAACAGAAGCACGGCTATAAATGCAAAGAATATCAGGTATGAAATATATTTCATTTATCGTTTAATTTCATTTATAGCTTTCCTGGTGGAATTACCGGTAACGTGAATACTGTTTAATCTCTTTTATACTTGAACCGAACAAAATATTTACTTTGTTCTTTATTACGGAGCGTCTATCATTCGTCAAATAAACCAAACGGGCAAGTTCTATAAATCCTTTATCGAAATTCTTTTTTGCTTCCTTTACGCGAATTTTGTTTTCTATATCCCACAAACTTTTATTTACTGCTTTAAGCTTTTTCTTTTCTACAAGTACAGCAGGCTTTATTCTCTTGGAAGTACCCATCATTTCATTTAATATCTTAGTTAGATGTGACAGCTCCGTTTTGATTAGCTTCAATTTTGCAGCAGCCTTAATGTTCCTTTTCTTTATCTCAAGTATCGTGATCTTATCCACAAGCTCGCCGGGCGAAACAGGTATCATTGCATTCATCAGCTTACCTCAGATTCTTTTTTATGCTGTGAATGATAAGCCCGAAGTGTTCTTTGTTATTCACAAAATCAATGTTGTCTGATTCTATTACAAGAACTTTACCCAATTTGTATTCTTTTATCCATTTGCTGTAGCTTCTGTTAAGTCTTTCGAGGTATTGTTTCTCTATGCTCTTTTCAAACTCCCTGCCGCGAAGCTTAATTTGTTTGACAAGGGTTTTAATATCAGCCTTCAGGTAAACAACAAGGTCGGGTGCTTTGAGGTATGATACCATTTCATAAAACAGCGCGCGGTAATTCTGGTAATCGCGTTTTTCCATTCTGCCCATCAGGTAAAGATTGCGCGCGAATATCTCAACATCTTCATATATCGATCTATCCTGTATCACTGACTTCTTAGAGGCGATTATTTTTTTGTGCGTGTGAAACCTATGTGAAAGGAAATATACCTGGAGCTGAAAGCTCCATCTTCTCATTTCTTTGTAGAAATCCGATAAGTAGGGGTTATCCTGAACTGATTCAAAATAGGGGACCCAGCCAAATTCTTTGGCTATCATCCGGGTTAATGATGATTTCCCTGAACCTATGTTGCCTGCAACTGAAATGAAATACTTCTTACCCTGCTTCAAGTTATTATAGTAATTTTACGAAATGTAACTGAAATTATCATCAAAAATAATAATAAAATCCATTGTATTCATTAGAAAAGTCCGTGCATATATTATAAAAAAACCGTTAATTCTTAATTAACGGTTTTTAAATTCGTAGTGATAAAAATACCTTATTCCGCTGTTTCCACAACCGGAGCCGCTTCAACAACAGGCTCTGATTTCTTAACAGGAGCAACTATTTCAGGTGAAATTCTTTCTTTTATCTTTGTGGCTGATTTGCCTTTTAAAGCTCTTAAGTAATAAAGCTTTGCTCTTCTTACTTTGCCTGATTTCAGTTTTTCTATCTTTGCAATAGTAGGTGAGTGAAGCGGGAATATTCTTTCAACTCCAACACCGTTTGAAATTTTTCTTACGCGGAAAGTTCTTCCGATACCTTCGCCCTTGATGCCCATAACTATACCCTGGTACTGCTGAATTCTTTCTTTATCGCCTTCGATAACCTTAACATGTATGTTAATAGTATCACCTGACTGGAACTTCGGGAAGTCACTTCTCATCTGGGGAGCGGTAACTAAATTTATCTTGTTCATTATTATTCCTTGTATATTTTACTTATTTATTATTTTTTTCTTTTTTTATTCTCTTAACTCTTGTGTACTTCTTTTTGCCCTCGGCCAAACGCCATGCTGCAATATCCTTATGGTTCCCGTTAAGCGGTACTTCCGGTACTTTCAACCCCTCATATTCAGCGGGGCGGGTGTATGCCGGCGCGTCAAAGCCGGATTCTGTCTGGAAGGAATCCGTCAAGGCGGATTCACTATCATTAAGCACACCGGGCAGAAGCCTGACAATTGCATCGATCACAACTATCGCGGCGGTTTCACCGCCTGTAATCACATAGTCACCAATTGATATCTCTTTGGTGACAAACTTATCAATTACTCTTTGGTCAATCCCTTTGTAATGACCGCAGATGAGTATCAAATTTTCAGAGAGCGAAAGAGCATTGGCTCTTTTTTGATTGAACTGCACGCCCTGCGGCGAGAGGTAAATTACCTCGTCATACTCACGCTCGGCAAGAAGCTTATTCAGGCATTTGAATAACGGCTCGGGCTTAAGCAGCATTCCCGCTCCGCCGCCGAATGGTTTATCATCAACCTGGCGGTAAGTGCCGTCGGCATAATCCCTGAGGTTATGCAGAACAATTTGAGCTATCTTCTTATCCTGTGCGCGCTTTAAAATGCTTTCGCTAAGCGGACCCTCGAAGATCTTTACAACTGCAGATATTACATCAATTCTCATTAATCTAACTTTGCAGCTTTTCTTAAAACAGGGGAGTGGTAAATGTTACTCTTTACCTTCCTCTATTTCAAGGTGACCGCTTTTATTGTTCTTTGCTGCAACCGCGGTGAACAATGTTCTCATTGATTTCGCGGTTTTGCCCTGTTTACCAATGACCTTACCAAGATCGCCTTTGGAAACATGAAGCTTTAATGTAACTTTGTTCTCTTCGGTACTTTCCTCTACACGTACGTTATCAGGATCATCAACAAGACTCTTCGCGATGTACTCAATAAATTCTTTCATAAGCATCCCCCCAATGTGGGTGTATTAATTAGTAGAATATTATTTATAATAACACAATAATTCAGTTAATTAGCGGGGACCGGTATAATCTCTAATAACATCAGCCGGATGAAATTTGGGGCCAGAGTGTTACAAAAGACCTCGCTTATGCAGATAAAAAATTATGCAGGCTGTACTTCAGCTGCAGGCTGCTCTGCTGCCGGTGTTGTGGCTGTTGTTGTTTCAGCCGGTTTTTCTGCCGCTTTCTTCAACTTCTCTTTTCTTCTTAACTTCTTGTCATTCATTCTCTGCAGCTTCGATTCCTGAAGTGATTCCCACTTGGAAAATTCTGCCGCTATTTTTGTATCATCCGCACCCTTTTTTGAAAGGTGAAGCTTCAGCATCAGTCCTTTGTTTGAAAGTAGATTCCTTACTGTAACTGTTGGCAGTGCGCCCATTTTCAGCCAGTAAAGAGCTCTGTCTTCAACAAGATCAAGCTTTGCCGGGCGAACATTGGGGTAATACTGACCAACCGCTTCAATGAACTTTCCGTCTCTTCTTGAACGCGATTCTGCTGCTACAATTTTGTAAATGGTAGCTTTTTTTCTTCCCATTCTTCTT
>JABFSP010000183.1 GCA_013140565.1 Ignavibacteria bacterium | reverse complement strand
GGTGTATAGGGCTAAACCCTGTCGAGCACTTCACGGGGACCGAACAAGAAAGCAGAACCAAAGGGCGCATATGCTTTATGTCCCGCCGCTGCTAAAAAATCAATATGCCCCGGATCGTCATTCGGTTTTACATCAATTTGTTTATGGGCGAGGATCTGCGCAGCATCAACAAGTATCCGCGCGCCGTGTTTATGAGCAAGCTCAGCAATTTTATGTATATCGTTAATTGTGCCTGTAACATTTGAAGCTCCCGTTACTGCAACAAGTTTGACTTTGTGTTTGGCAAGTTTGTGTTCAAGGTCATACATATCAAGTGTGCCATCTTTATTCACCCCAAAATGCAGTGTTTCACCCCTGTGCCTGTGGGGCAGGTCGTTACTGTGGTGTTCCATCAGTGAAACCAGCGTAATGCCCTCGTAATCCTTCATCAGCCAGGCAGTCATATCAAGCGCGCTTGTGGTATTCGCGGTGAGTACAATTGCATTATCGGGTTTACTTGCATTAATGTACTTGAAAATAGTTTCGTAAACCCTGTCAAACAGCTCCGTTGATATCATGCTAAGGTAATGTTTACCCCTGTGAACATTTGAATAGTAATTCTTAATGAAATCGATATACTTGTTAAGTACTGTGCTGCAGGGGTGTGTTGATGCGCCGTGATCGAGATAGATCAGGTTCTTTGGTTCAGTGCTTCCGTAAACCTGGAAGCATTTTTTTGTTATGGGGAATTCTTCCCGGATATAGTCTATATCTAGCATGACGGATTATTGGTAAATGCTGAATTTTTTTATTTACGCTAAATTACGAATAAGCAATTTCTATTGCAATGAAAACAAATTAGTTAACTTTAATTATTAAAAGTACTTACAAATATGAGAACTAATTGACTAACCTTATTTTTATTATTGTGTTATATTTTGAGGGATATGAGAATTTTTTTGATAATATTTGCTTTGATAAGCTGCATCAGTATTAATGCACAGCAATACTGGCTGCCGGTTAATTCGCCAACAAACCAGAAACTCAAAAAGGGTATGTTTGTTGATACGGTTTTTGGCTGGGCGGCGGGTGATTCAGGAGTAATTATTCATACATCCAACAGCGGAAACAACTGGGTAATCCAGAATTCAGGCACTACTGAAACCATTGACGATATTTTTTTTATAAACCAAAATACAGGCTGGGTTATAGCAAATGGTTTTTTTTACGATGGTACAATTATTCTCCGCACTACCAACAAAGGAGCCAACTGGTCATTTTCAAGGTATGAAGATACTACAGTTGTTTATAACCAGATATATTTTCTGAATACAGTTACAGGATTCCTGACCGGTTACAGCGGTGGTATACTTAAATCGACTAATGGCGGTTTTAATTGGTTCAATACTAATATAGATACAGCATATTGTCCTATTTTATACCTATTCCCAAAGAACAATATCTATTTTATCAATTCTCTAACAGGTTTTGCCTGCGGCGGACAGGTTGATATTCAGGGCATGATATGGCGCACTACGGATGCAGGTCTGAACTGGAAAACATACTGCGTTTCATCGGAACCGCTTTATGATATAAAAGCAATAAACCAGAATATCGTTTTCACAACCGGCGGTGATTTTGAATACGGGCTCAGTAATGTTTATACTACCAATTCAGGGGTTTCGTGGATATATGAACCGGTATCACAATTATTAGGCAAGGGGCAGTCAATTGGAATGAGAACCCCAAGTGAATTCTGGATACCTTTGGACTACTTGGATATTTTTGCTGTTAACACAGACTCAGGTTTTGGTCCGCATAACTGGCGTGAAGTACCGTACCCCGGCAATGAGGGAATTAATTATACATTTTTTGTATCACCAACTATGGGCTGGTCGCTGGCTGACTCGGGCAGAATATACAAATACAATTCTTCAATTATTGGTATATCGGGCAATAACGAAATCATTCCGGAGAGTTTCACAATTGAACAAAATTATCCAAACCCGTTTAACCCTGAAACAAAGATAGACTATACACTGAACAGGTCAACGCTTGTAAGGGCAGAAATTTTTAATGTACTGGGTGAATTGATAGAAACCATTCAGGATGGCTATCAGCCTTCCGGCTTCCACAGCGTTACATGGAACGCTGCCGCTTTTCCAAGCGGATTGTATTTTTGCAGAATAACTGCCGGGAACTCGGATAAAACCATTAAAATGCTTCTGCTTAAGTAATATTTCTGCTTAAGTAATGTTTTTTGCTTCATCAATATTTCTGTTTATATAAAGGATCGAAAAAATTATCTCGATGAATAACAGGATCAAAATTATAATAATATTATTTGCGTTATGTACAGCGGTTTCTGCTGAACTTTCCTCGCAGGATTTTTGGTTAAGAGTGCCATCTCCGACAAACAGAATTTTGACAAAATGCTGGTTTGTTGATTCCGTTTACGGATGGGTTGCGGGTGACTCCGGTACAATAATTAATACCACAAACAGCGGTGCAAGCTGGAGCGTGCAGAATTCAGGTATTCTGAATTATAACATTGATGATGTTTTTTTCCTGAACCGCAGGCTCGGATGGGCGCTTTCAAATGATTATTTCTTCAACGGAACTTTTGTGCTTAAAACAACCAACGGCGGATTGAATTGGAGCATGAGTAATTTTCCGGATACTACAGTTATTGTATCAAGTATCCTTTTCACTGATTCTTTAAAAGGCTATGCAACCGGATTCAGCGGAAAGATATTCAGAACTACAAACGGAGGCGGTAACTGGGACCTGTGTATTATAGATACTGCAGGCTGCCCGTTACTCTACGGATTTCCGAAGCACAGGTTAAATTTCATCAATTCAACTACAGGCTACGCATGCGGCGGACAGTATGATATGATAGGGGCGGTATGGAGAACTACAAACTCCGGGGTAAGCTGGAATGCCTATTGTATAACTCCTGAACCATTGTTTGATGTTAAAATAATTAATTCAACTAAAATTATTGCTTCCGGGGGTGATTTTGATTTCGGAGCAATAACTTCTACTACGTGGAACAATGGTGGTGACTGGACTTATAATAACATAGGTTACGGAGGCATAGGCAGAGACCTGGCTTTCAGAACAGAAAAAGAAATCTGGATGCCGCTTGCTTTTGCCCAGTCATGGGCTGTGCATCTTGATTCAGGCAATATTAATATTCCCTGGATCGGCGTACCCGCTCCTGACAGCACCGCTGTTTACGCAGCCGTTTTTAAATCTCCGACTTTTGGTTTTGCCTTCGGTTCATATGGTGCCATTATGAGATATAATACTGCTGTTATAGGATTAACACCGGGCAGCAGCAGCATCCCGGGAGATTACTCGCTCGGGCAGAACTATCCCAACCCGTTCAATCCGACAACAAATATTGTGTATAAACTGGCTAAATCAGAAAATGTTGTAATTACTTTGTACGACCTGCTTGGAAAGCAGGTTAAAGTCTTTGTGGAAGGCGTACGACCGGCTGGATTTAACCGCTTTAGATTTATCAATTCAGGGTCAGGGCTTGCATCCGGAGTGTATATATATAAGATAGAAGCAGGTACCTTTGTTGAGTCAAAGAAAATGGTGATCGTAAAATGAAGCTCACGCCCAGAAGATGATCATTAAAATACTGAATGATTACAGGTTCCATTTATTTTTACTGATAATTTCTCCTTTGCTGGTATATTATCCTGTAATTCATTTTTCATTAACAGGCTGTGACGATCTTCCTATGTTTGTCAATCTGAATTCCCTGATTGCTTCCAATGCAAGCGCTTTAAATATTATCAACTCACCGTTTATATTCGAAAATGGTCTGTTCTACAGACCGCTTGTAACGGCATCTTTTTACCTTACGCTGTTAATAACAAATGAACTTTATGTACATTATTTGCTGAATATTTTAATTCATACATTCAATGTTATACTGCTGTATGTTCTCTTGAAAAATTTAGCTTTGAATAAAGCGCCGGCTTTTTTGATCACATTGATATTCGCGTTGAATCCCGTGCTGGTTAATTCTGTTGCCTGGTTACCGGGCAGGAATGACTCGCTTCTTGTCCTTTTCACTTTAAGTTCATTTATTTTTCTTATAAAGTATTTTGAGAAAAAAAATTATTTATTTCTTACTCTACATGTCATTTTGCTTTTTTCGGCATTTGTAACAAAGGAAACGGGGCTGCTGGCTATTGCTGTATTCGCTGTATTCCAAATGATCACCAAAGGATTTCCGAAGAGAAAGTTCGATTTCTTGCCTGCAATGGGTTGGGCAGCAGCGGCAGGTTTATGGTATTATTTAAGAAGTCTTGCTATAAATGAAACCGCAGAGACCGGTTTCGCTGAAAACGTTTTGTTCCTGCTGCAGGCTGCGGGGAAAATTTTGTTACCCGTAAATTTAAGTGTCTTACCGGTGATAAAGGATACTTCAAATCTATACGGGATGATTGCGGTAATATTAGTGATAGTCCTGTACTTTTACACTGCTAAGGAAAACAGGAAGCTGTATTTATTCGGAATATTTTTTTCCATAATATTCCTGCTGCCTTCTCTTATAAATGTAAATCCGGAGTATTCAGAGAACATTATGCTTGAATCCAGGCTTTACCTTCCGGCAATCGGCATCTTTATTTCAATATCCCAAATTGATTTCTTCAGAAGATTTGGAGCAGACATTATGAAGAGCAAAAAGAATGACCTGCTGTATCCCGCGATAACGGGCTTGTTAATTGCAGGGATTTTCGGGTATAACACTTTTGTTTACTCGCAAAACTACAAAAATGAGATCTATTTCTGGGATAACGCAGTCGAAAATTCACCATCACTTGATCTTTCATTTTCAGGCAAAGGGTCATACTATTTGCAGAAAGAAAAATTCGAGGAATCCATAAATTATTATAAGAAAGCTGTTGAGTTGAATCCGGGGCAGGGGTTGTACTATCTGAAGATAGCTTATTGTTATACCAGGCTGAATATGACAAATGAATCTGAGGAATATTACAGGAAAGCTGTCGCAATATTTCCTGGTGATCATGATGCAAACCTGATATTAGGTATAATATGCTACAAGAAAGGGAATTTCGAAGAAGCTGAAAAATTCCTAATTAAAGCCTCGGCTTCAAATTTAAACGATAGCCAGCCTGAAATATATTTATTAAATCTTTATTTTAAAACAGGCTCATATATAAAAGCAAAATCAATTGCTCAGAAACTAAAAGATAAAAATGTTAAGATCCCTGATGAAGTAGAGAAGACTTTATTTAAATAAAAAATCCGTTAATTAACGGATTTTTTTTATACTTCTTATTTAGAATATTAACCC
>JABFSP010000243.1 GCA_013140565.1 Ignavibacteria bacterium | reverse complement strand
ACATAATAGTGACCCTGCGATGGACCTGAAATTCCGTAAGCCCAATTCAAGCCGGTATTAAACCACTGCGGTGAATTGGGGGCTGCCATCTGCTGTGCCAGCATATAACAATGCTCATTATAGAACGCTAAAGCATCGTTTTCTGTGTTAAAATAGCCATATTTCCAGCCCCAGTAGGTCCAGCAGCCTGCCAAACGGTTAAAAACCTGGCGGCTATCAGTTTCTGAAAGATAGCGGTCTGATTCCGGGATATCCTTCATGGCATCCATATCAGGTTCACTTGCCTGCAGCCAAACGGGCATACCTTCTTCATGTACTCTTTTTAATACGCGGGGAATTCCCGCCTTGCGGAAATATTTCTGTGAAATAATATCGGTTGCTACCTGAGACCAGTGTTTAGGAACGACAATGTCTATCATTTCAAAAACGATAGAGCCGTCGGGATTTCTTATTACAGAAGTACGTTTATCAAATTCAATTTTATCATAGGGATTGTTCGATTCTCCAGCAAACAGTCTGTCTATCTTCATGCGGTAAGTAATTAAAAAATTTTCGGAATTCTTTTATTAAAATTTAACTCATCGTTAACACGGAAGTAACATCATAATTCTATCTTTTGAACAGGCAGGGGTTTCGCTTCTTTTTTTGTACTAAAAAGCTTTCCTTATTTCACCTTGATTAGCTTTCGTTAACGATTGGAAACAAAATTAACAGAACAAAACTATAAATGCAAATTACATCGTAAGAAAAAAAAATCCGAAAACTCTTGACAAGCCGTAAACCCTCTTGTACAGGCAGTTTCTAAATTCAGGAAAAATTTTGACCTGAAAAATATTTTTTCTGGCAGGGTATTTGTCCCTGCCTGCTGCGGATATTCATCAAGGATTCACTTGACCTCTCTCGTTTTGATTTTAGAAAATTTTTTCGTAAGGATTCCTGTTCATGCAATTATACTTCAATTCCCAAAAATAAAAACCGGAGAATCGGAAAGGTTCAGTTCTGAAATTATTGCCCCGGTCTGTTTTTATTTTTTTACTTATACTTAAAGTAACATACTTTACATAATGAAAAATTTGATTTCGTATCCTGAAAAAAATTTCAATAATAAAAATTAATCAATACTTCTGCGGTTAACTTCTTTAGATTTTTTGATTTGAGATCTTCCCTCTAAACGACTTTACATCAGCTATTAAAATGTTTTTTGAAATCCTGATTTAATTATAATTTATTTACCCGCCGACCTTGTAAACTTTAACGGATAATTCACTATTGGTACTTATGCCTTATATATAGTACATTTTAAAAAAATCGGGGATTTTAAGCACTTTTTAAAGCACAATAACTGGTAAACCGGTAATCAAGGGTTCAAAATATAACAAAAAAACTGAAACAATTTCAGAATGATCTAAAAAATTCATTGTGATGCATGGATAAAATTGTAAATACTACGCAGAACTATATTTTTGATGACTATAAATATTACATCAAACTTTTTTACAAAAAAACTGTGCAATATTCATCTTTCAACCGGAACGCCGATCATATTTCCCCATTCTGTCCACGAGCCGTCATAATTCTTTACGTTACTGTATCCCAGTAAATATTTCAATACAAACCATGTATGACTTGAACGCTCTCCTATTCTGCAGTAAGCGATAATTTTTTTACCCGGGGTAACTTCTTTATTGCCGTAAATATCTTTAAGCTCATCAAAGGATCTGAATGTACCGTCTTCATTGCATGCTGTTGCCCATGGAATGCTTTTGGCACCGGGTATATGACCGCCTCTTTGGCAGGTCTCAGGTAATCCTGCCGGAGAAAGAATTTTTCCGGTATATTCATCAACAGAACGGACATCAACCATTGCCGTATTATTTTCCGCCAGAGCTTCCTTAACTTCCCCAAACATCGCGCGCAATTCCTGGTCAAAAGCTCCGGCTCTATACTCTGTTTTTTGCTTTAGGGGAATTTCCATGGTAATTTCCCGCTTTTCGGCTAACCACTTCTTTCTTCCTCCGTTAATTAACCGTACATCTTCGTGCCCGTACAGTTTGAGCTGCCAGAATGCCCATGCCGCAAACCAATTATTATTATCGCCGTATAATATTACAGTTGTTTGGTTTTTTATTCCGCTTTTCCCAAGCAGCTCTTCAAGTCTATCACCGCTTATAATATCACGTTTTACGGTATCACAAAGTTCAGTCTGCCAGTTCCAACCAACAGCCCCCGGGATATGACCTTTTTCATATTCAGTGGTATCAACATCAACCTCTGCAATAACAATATTCCTGTCATATTTATGTTCATCTATCCATTCAGTTGAAACAAGTGTTTCCGGATGCGCATATTGATTCTCCATTTTACTTCCTTCCTGTAATTTAATTTTATTTCATGAATTACTCAATCACCAACTGCAATAAGAAAACTATTATTTACAAATATCACATCATAAAGATCAAACCCGGTACCCGATTCAATTCTTCTCCAGGTTATACCGTAATCTGTTGATTTTAGAATGCAGCCACTATTGCCGGCACCTATACAAACACCTGCGTAAGATATGGCAATCTTGTTAACATTACCTATTCCACCAACTGAAGTTTTGATCTCTACCCAGTCTATCCCATTATTCGGGGACCTTAATATTGATTCATTTGTATTGGTAGTAACAAAAACGAACTGCCATTCAGGGTTATATCCTATTGAATTGAAACCGAAAGAAACAGGTGTGTTTGCAATAACCCAGCTTTCTCCTGAATCAGTCGAGCGGTATATCCCGAGCACCGATGCCGTAACAAGTGCCGTGTAGCCTGAAAGATACCTGATATCGCTCATGTATGCCGGTTCAATCAAGAAATTCTTTCTTACCCAGTTTTGACCTCTATTGGTACTTTTAAAAATTTCGCCCAATTCTTTGCATATCAAAAGATTATTATTGTTTGTGGGGTCAATATCAATTGAAATCATTTCCGAGCCTTCCTGAACGCGGGTCATACTCCAATTGGAGCCATAGTTGGTTGAAAGCAAAAAGTCCTTCTCTTCATTAATACCCGCTATCATTCCTGAATTGTTACCGGGTGAGAGGATCTTCAGAATTGTAGTATCGGTAAAATGTGAAAATCTGTTCCAGTCAATACCATCCCGGGATCCGATAAATGTACCCTTCGTTCCTGCAACCATAAACAGGTCGCCGCTATTATCATAAGTTCTTATAACAGAAAAAAACTTCTCGCCAAGTGCGACATTCTGAACCTGCCAGGTATTACCGGTATCAATACTCACAAGTATCCTGCCAGTAGGATGATCTTCAGGGGGAGTTAACACCGGCGCTATTACTTCATCATCACAGGACCTACATCCAGAGATCATCAGGCTGAACAGGAATAAACATGCAAGAACCAGCGTCAGGTTTTTGTATATACTTCTCTGCATCTTTAGTTTAGTTTTCATACATTTGATTTCATTTGTTATTTTTTACTCTCCAACAACCCACCAGTGCGTACCGGAGGCATATACTCCGTTGAGATCTCTGTTGGTATTGCTTTGCTGCTGGTACCATGAGTCCCCGAGATTTGTGGAACGCATGATTGTTCCGCCGGTGCCAACTGCCACAAGTTCACCGGATGAATATGCCACATCATACAGCGATGCGCTCGTTCCGCTTTTTGCCAGGTACCAGCTAAAGCCTGCGTTAAAAGTCCTGAGGATCGTTCCACCGGCTCCTACGGCAACAATTCCATACAGATCATAATAAAAGCTCACGCCCCGCAGAGTGGATTGGCTCTCATTAGGCACAATACTCCATGTTATACCGCTATCGGTTGTTTTAATGATAGTGCCAAGATTACCTACAGCGTATCCCGTTGTGCCATGGAATGTTACATCAAACAGGTCACTGACCACCGGGCTTTGAACCTGGCTCCAATTATTTCCTCTGTTAACTGTCCTCATAATTACACCAAGATCTCCAACCATAACTCCGGTAGAAGCATTGGAAAAACGCACAGAATTCATTCCATTGCCGCTTCCGGTATAATCCCAGTTGTTTCCGTTATTGGAAGTTAAAAAAATCGCCTCCGGAGTTAACATAACGGCTGAATTTATAAGGTTGCTGTAAACTGACCTGAAATTCGTTTCAAAGGAATAAGAAAAGATCGTCCCTAAAGACCAGGTGTTCCCAAAATCTGTTGATTTAACGGTTACGCTGTTTGTGCCAAATGCCGAAAGAAAACTTCCTGTTCCAACAGCTATGAGAAACCCTTCATTTGTCCCCGTTATACTGTGAAGATTTGCAACCGAAGGACCTTTGAATATGGTAGTATCCCACGTAATTCCTTCATCAGTTGAGCGTAATATTATTGCATCAAGCGTATCATACGGTCCGGGTGGTTCGGGGGTAGATATCAGCGGGTTTACCTCTTTTTTGCAGCCCGCACCAAAAAACAGCATATATGTAACAGGGAAAATTAAAAATATTAACGGAAAGAATTTAGTGATTCCATTTTTCATATCAGTATAAATTACTTTATTAAAACCATTTTCTTTTGTAAGCTTTTTTCACCGGTACTTAAACTGCAGAAATAGACTCCGCAGGGAAAGCCGGCAGCATTCCACTCAACCGAATAATTGCCCGGCCGCAGAACACTATTAACAAGCACTGCGGATTCTTTTCCCAGTACATCAAACACACTCAATTTTACAATTTGCGGTTTAATACCGCTTTCCTGCGGGTATATGCTGAAATTTATTTTAGTTACAGGATTAAAAGGATTAGGGTAATTCTGTTCGAGTAAAAATCCAAGCGGCAAAGAATTCTCCTGTACCGATGAAGTATTAGGTCCTATTTTATACAGGATACCGCTTAGTATTCCAAGCGCATAAATATTACCATCAGGCCCCTGCGCAAGATCTGATATACCTCTTAGATCTGCAAGCTGGGATTTTGAGACAATTGTATCATAAAAAGGAGCATTGCCCGGATCACACCTGTATATATAACCGTTAACATGTGTGTTGCTTGATGCCGCAATAATTTTATTATTCAGCTCCGGCATCAGGCTTCCGTTATAAATTATTATTCCGGTTAAAGCGGGAAGCAGCGGTGATGAAAATATTGTCATGGGCTGCCTATATGCAGGGTTAAATGGAGTGCAGTATCCCGAACACACCGGCCAGCCGTAATTTTTTCCTTTGCGTATGAAGTTTATCTCGTCATTATCAGTCGGACCGTTTTCTGTGGCGTATATAGAATCATTGAAAGGACTTATACAGAAATCAAAACTGTTACGAAGCCCGTAAACCCATATCCTGTCATCATTCCCGCTGACGGGGTTGCCGTCATCATAAAACGGGTTATCAGAAGGTATGGTGCCATCAGGGTTTAACCGTAATATCTTTCCCCTGGGATTTGTTAACAGCTGCGCGTTACTTTGAACGCCTGTTTCGCCGATCGTAATATATAATTTCCCATCCCGCCCAATATTCAAATTCCCGCCTACATGGTTGCCTCCAATTGTACCGGCCAGGTAATCAAAAACTATGAATGGATTTGTACCTGTATTATTATTTTCGGTGAACCTTACGACCCGAAGCCGGTGATTGCTCTGTGAATTTGGCGGAAACGAATGGACATAGTAAATATAAATATATCTGTTTGATGAATACAAAGGGTCCAGAGTAACCCCAAGTACACCCTGCTCTGTCTGGCTGTTCAATGAATCAGCGAAGTTCCAGAATGTTGATATTTCTGTGTTATTAGTATTATAAATCTTTGCTGAAGATTGCTTAAGAGTTACTATGACATTGTTGTTTGGCAAAAAAGCAAACGAAACCGGCAGCTGCATTCCGGTTATGGTATTTTCAATCACATATTGCTGGGCAATTGCAGTTGTTGCAGAATAAACAATCAACATTGCTGTAATGTAAAATACAAATCTAAATTTTAATTTCGGCATGAACTTTTCCTTTTTAGCAAACATATAAAATGCAATCGTACCGAAACAAAGAATTTTTTGTGGAAAAGTAGGGAAAATCTAAGCAATGGCAGTTGAAAATTAATTGTAAATACGCACAAAAACCAATAAATTGAAAAATTGACCAAACGAAATTGTAGGGGAAAACGGAGGTAACTATGGAAGGATCCAGACTTGCTGAACTGCTGAGTTCACTTTCTAAAAACGAAATGAAAGATTTCGAAAGATTTATAAACTCACCTTTCCATGTAAAGGGTTTAAGGGTTAATTATGGTGCTGTCAGAAAATTCTATAGCATGATCCTTTCTTACTATCCTGAATTCAGTAGCCGGAACCTGGAAAAGGAACGTATTTTCAGCAGGCTTTTTCCGGGAAAGAATTATAACGATACTTCTATGAGGCAGCTTATGCAGGCAATGTCTAAACTCTGTGAAGAATTCATGATATATTCGGAATTGAGATCAGATGGTTATACAAAAGAAGTTGCACTCCTGAGCTCCCTGAGAAAAAGGAAACTTGACAAAATGTTCATGCAGCATACTAAAGCTGCCGGTAAAATAGTTGAAAACTCTTCCAGAGATGCTGATTATTTCTACCGCAAACAATACCTTACCATAATTACAAATGATTTTTGTGTTTTCAGGCATAAACTGCAGGAAATGTACGACCCTCAAAAGGCAATTGAACAATTTGTATGCTATTTCCTGGCACAGGCGCTGCAGTATTACAGAATTACAGCTATAAATGAAAGCCTGTGGAACATTAGATACGAAAAACCATTTTTTAAGGAAGTTGTTGATTTCCTGAAACAAAACCCGGATTACCTCAGGAAATATTTCTATATCAGGCTTGGCTACTATCAATTGCTGGTAAACCTTGAATTAAACGATCAAAACTTTTATGAACTAAAAACCCTGAAGGATGACAAACAAACAGAACAGTTAACCGGTGAGAGCCTGCACTCATTGTATTCAAACCTGAACGGTTATTGTATCATCAGGATCAGGAACGGGGATATCAAATTCAGACATGAAAAACTGAAATTGGATATAGAAATACTTACTAAAGGAATTTTTTCAAAAACTGACTACATAACTATGAACGATTACCTTTCATGCACAATAAACAGCATATTCCTTAAAGAATATGAGTGGACGAAGAGGTTCCAAAATGCCTACAACAACCGGCTTGACCCGAAGCACTATGAATTTGTTACAAATTACGTGGATGCGGAACTTGAGTTCTCAATGGGTAATTATGCACGCGCGCTTGAGCATCTAAGCAGGATAAAAGTTGAATACAGCCATGATAAAATAAACCTTAAGTTCCTTACCATGAAGATATATTACGAAACCGGGAATACTGAAGAAATACTATATATGGCAGACTCACTAAAACATTCGGTGAAGGAGGATGCTTTATTAACGCCAACACAAAAACAATTTAGCAATAAGGTTATAAAACTTTTTCAAAAAATAGCGTTATTGAATTCCAAAGAAAAAGGTAATTTGCTTCTGAAAGAATTAAATTCATCAAAACACTTCAGGCACAGGGAGTGGTTTGTTGAAAAGGCTGAAGAGTATATAAAACCTTCACGGACTAAAAAAGGTTAGAATATTCAGCGCATTAAAACTTATAAGGGCTTAGGAGCATCTTTAAAATTGCTGTATTTACCTGATAACCTGCCAATAAAATAAACTGCAGGAATTATAATTTTTTTTACAAAGAAGGACATTTCGGGCAGGTCATATTCGCTTTTATACCTGCGTACAAGGTAAGCTGCGTCAAACAGCTCCGGCTGCGGCTTCCCCGACTTTTTCTGGGCTACAAATATAACGTTTATTCGCTGCTATTCAATGAAAATAACAGCATAACTCAGATTCACAAAATAAAAAACCCGCTATTTAGCGGGTTTTTAGTTGATATGCTGAAATATTTTATTTTATAAGTACCATTTTCTTTGTTGCTGTAAATTCACCGGCGGTTAATACATAAAAATAAACTCCGCTGGGATAATTAGCCGCATTAAAATCGTAATTATAAGTACCGGCATTTAGATCCTGGTTCACCAGAACGGCTGTTTCATTGCCGGCTGCGTCATAAATTTTTAGTGACACATTGGATGACTTTGCCACATCAAACCTGATGTTGGTAACCGGATTGAACGGGTTCGGGTAATTCTGCTCAAGTGAATATTGCGCCGGAATTCCCGTGCTGATAGGTGTTATTCCGATTGGTACACATCCGTTAGAGAGCAGCAAACTGGCACGCGGACCGACTATTGCGGCATTCATTCTGACTGATTGTCCCAGAGTGAACAGGTTCATACATGCATCGTTGGAATAATCCATATAATTCATGAACATAACACCAGGACTGTTCGGCTGACAGGCATCTACCTGTGGAAAGTTGGGGCATCCAACATTCTCGGGTCCCTGAAGAGGAGTATCAGCTACAAGGTCATCCTGATTGCAGTCAGGTTCATCACCCCAAATATGGAATAAATTGAACCAATGACCGACTTCATGGGTAACAGTTCTGCCTTTATCATAAGGCGGGTTTACAACTCCAACGGTACCAAAAGCTGAAAAAAGGTTAACGGTTCCGTCTGTTTGCGGATTACCGCCCGGAAACTGCGCATATCCCAAAAGACCGCCGCCAAGATTACAGGTATAGATATTCAGGTACTTATCTCTATCCCAAATATCATGACCACCCTGTGCAGTAAAAAAAATTCGCTGGTCTGATGAACCGTTGAATGCTGTTACACTTGTTGAAGTACGTGTTATACCTGTAGTAGGATTTCCGTTCGGGTCACGCTGGGCAAGGCAAAACTGGATCTGAGTGTTTGCACCAAGCGGCTTCCAAACAGCGGGCGTTTGATTTGTATCAGCGTTAAGCCTTGCAAAATCCTGGTTCAATACGGCGATCTGTGAAAGTATCTGCGCATCTGAAATATTCTGCTGCGCGGTATTGAAAACCACATGAACTACAACCGGAATTGTTATCAGCAATCTGCTTTCCGGATTAGTATAATTCTTTGTAAACTCTTCAATTCTTTCCCTGTTTATTTTGAATTCAGGATTTTGCTGCATCTGAAGCTCGTTAAATTCAACCGTTCCGCATGTTCTATCTTTTTGGGGAACGACGGGTGAATTATTTTCATCACCTACATAGCTGTGTCCTGTAAAAAGCAAAGAAAAGAAAGCAAATAGAAAAACGGAATTAAAAGCAGTTTTTAGATGATTTTTCATTTTATTCCTGTATGTTTATAAAAATTTTCAAGCAAGATAATTCAAATTTACAACAATGTCAAATTTATGTTTTTAAATAATTTAAAAAGAAAAGCGCCCGTTTTAGCGGACGCTTTATAAAATAAATTGTGTAAAATGATTTACTGCAGAACCGGGAGCTGTACTTTTTTCTTCGCCTTTTTCTTTGGCGGTTTATCAATGTTCCTTCCGCGCTTAAGAACAATGTGCTCTTCCTGCACATCGGGATATTCATAAACTTCATTCTTAAAGTTACGCAGAATAATTTTTTCCTTATCACGCGCCAGCACGTAATCAGGCAATAGCGGGATCTTTCCGCCGCCGCCCGGCGCATCGATCACAAACTGCGGCACAGCAAGTCCACTAATATGACCGCGCAGGTTATCCATTATTTCAAGACCCACATCAATTGGTGTGCGGAAATGGTTAGCACCCTTGGTCAAGTCAGCCTGATAAATGTAATATGGCCGTACTCTGATAGCAAGAAGTTTCTTCATTAATTCCTTCATAACCTCGGGGTCATCGTTTACTCCTTTAAGCAGCACTGTCTGACATCCGACAGGCACGCCTGCGTTTACAAGCATTTCACATGCTTTAGTGCTCTCGGGTGTAATTTCCCATGGATGATTAAAATGCGTATTAACGTAAATGGGGTGATACTTCTTCAGCATATCGCATAACTGCGGTGTAACCCTCTGCGGAAGTACACACGGCATTTTTGTGCCAAGTCTGATTATGGTAATATGCGGTATCTGGCGCAGCCTTATGAGTACTTTTTCAAGCATTGCATCGGTTAGCATAAGCGGGTCACCCCCTGAGAGTATCACATCGTTAATTTCGGTGTGCTGCTCCAGGTACTGGAATGCCGCTTCAAGCTCACGCATGTTAATTTTGCTTGAATCTCCAACCTTGCGCTTGCGCGTGCAGAACCTGCAGTACAGGCCGCACTGGCTGGTGGTTAAAAATAAAGCTCTATCCGGGTAACGGTGAGTAATATTAGGAACCGGGCTCATTTCATCTTCATTGAGCGGGTCTTCAGGTGCATCTATGTCGTATAATTCTACTTCATCAGGTACCGCCTGAAGCCAAATAGGATCGCCGGGGTAGCGGATGAGGCTGAGGTAATATGGATTTATCCTCGCCTGGAAAAAATCATCCAGCTTTTCGGCAACTTCTTTTTTGATTCCGAACTGATCGACAAGCTGATCTACTGAGCTGACGCTTTGTTTTAGCAGCTGCTGCCATAGTTCCATAAAATATTAACTCCTTGTTTAGTTTTTGGATTCCCTCCCCAATTTGTATAAAGAGGAAGGTTTCACAGGGCACCGTACTATTGATTTTCCGGTTACCTTATCTTTAAAGGCTTTCTTTAAAGATACTTGCGGTAAACATATAAGTCATCACCGCTTCTGTAAAAATCTTTTATGATAGTCTGTACTTCATAGCCGTTTTTAATATAGAACTTACGTTCATTTTCGTATTCCGGCTTTCCGCTTGTTTCTATCAGTATAATTTTTCCGCCGTTTGCTGCCAGGTCTTCTTCCATATGCTTTACCAGCCTGCTGCCCAGCCCCTTGCCGTGAATATTGGGGTCAACAGCTATCCAGTAAAGATCGTAAGTCCAGTCAGTCAGCGGTCTTTTACCGTAACAAATATAACCAGCTGTCTCGTTGGTATCATCTGATCCATATACATAAATAATGTAATCAGTCTGTTTTTCATCGTTCAGATAAACATCAATAAGCTCTATTGCAACCTTTATCTCATCATCATTAAAATGCTTCGTATCTGTAAGTATCCTTTGTATCTTATCTCTGTCGCTCTGTATTAACTTCCGTATCATATTACAACACTTTACTCACACAGACTAGAATGTCTGTGCTACTGTTCATTCTTCAGTTTTAGATTTTTCAATCCGAAATTACCAATCGCAAATCAGCAATCACTTAACTCCCCACCTCTTTAACGCAAAACCAATTATCTGCTGGATCAAATAGCTGTATTCCCAACCGTGCGCCTTGGCGCTGCGGGTAAAGCCTGTATCTTCAGGTACATCGCTTGCAATATCCGGATTCGGGTTCAACTCAAGCACATACGGCACACCGTCCTTTAATCTCATATCAACCCTGGCGTAATCAGCCGCACCAAGCAGTTTATAAACTTTCTTCGCCGTATCCTGTATTACCTGTACTTCTTTATCCGTCAGGTTCTGCGCGGGACAAACTGCCTTGGTGTTTTCAAACTCAACGGTTTTATACATCCATTTGCTGTTATAACTTATTATCTTCGGATAATCTGACGGCAGCCCTGTGAAATCAATTTCACTTATCGGGAAAGTTATCAGTTCATCATTGCCTACAACCGAAACATTTATTTCCCTGCCTTCAATATATTCTTCAACCAAAGCCGGCTGTTTGTGTTCATCAAGTACGTATTCAATTCTTTTCTTCAAATCCGCTTCGTTGGTAACCACCGATTCATTCGTTATCCCGATACTTGCGTCTTCGCGTGAAGGTTTAACTATCATCGGAAATTTATGTCCGTTCAGATGTATACCTGATGTATTAGTAACAAAATGTTTTGCCGTTGGTATCCCGTTCTGGTTCAGAATTGTTTTGACAAGCGGCTTATTTAATGCCAGGCCAAGTGAAAATGCACGCGAACCGGTGTACGGAATCTTTAGAAGCTCAAATAATCCGGCAATGTTCATTTCCTGGGTGGGATCGCCATCAACGCTTTCGCATAAATTAAAAATTATATCAGGCCTGTTTTCATTCAGCTCTGTTATAAGCTTGTTGATATCAAGCGCAACCGGAATTATTTTTGTGTTATGCTCTAATGGAGCCAGGGCGCGTTCAACGCTTTTGACTTCATCAAGCACACCATATTCACTCATATCAATAGCATCAGGTAAGGCATCGATATCGACATCGGTTCCTTCGTATATCGGACCCTGCGCATACTGCACCGGGTCGTTGAAGATTATCGATATGTTTAGTTTTTTATTCATTGACCTCACCCCGTCAGCACCTTTGGCGCTGACTGCCCCTCTCCGAAGGAGAGGGGCGAGAGTATGATTTATTATGTTCTAATAATCAAATTTGTTATTTACTATTTGTTAATCCGTATCTTTCAATTGCGCCATTCAAAACTGTCTGTATTAACCCGTCATAATCAATTCCAACTTCCCTTGCAGCTTTCGGGAAACATGAATTATCATCGGGATTCGGTAAAATTCCAGGCAGCGGATTAATTTCGATAATATACGGATCATCATTTGCATCACATCTCACATCCATTCTTGCCCAGTCGCGTATGCGTAAGGCATGATAAGCCTGTTTGCATATTTCTTCAATTCGTTTGGTAAGCTTATCGCTTATCTTTGCAGGACATGTGAATATATCCAGCTTGTTTTCCCTGGTATCAAAGTACCACTTTACTTCATATGAGTATATTTTGGGGAAATCAGCGGGTAAGCAGTCCAGATTTATGCCAACAATTGGCAAAACCCGCACATTTTCACCATTTCCAATCAGCGCTACTGTGAATTCCTGGCCATCCAGAAAATCCTCTATTATAGAGTGCTGGCTGTAATTATCTTTAATCCTTGTTATTTCACGATTTAGCTCTTCATTGTTGTAAACCACGCTACTATTATAGATACCTTTTGATGAGCCTTCATGCAAAGGCTTCACAAAAGCAGGATATTTTACCTTCGGGTGACCGTTCACGTGGCTATCTGTAATAAAAAAGCCCGGATTCGGTACTCCGTAATAAGTTAATATCTCCTTACAGCGGGATTTATCGTGGCAATTTCCAATTGTGATGGGATCGCTGGCAGTGTAGGGTATGTTAAGCATTTCAAGAATTGCGGGAATGTGCGATTCGCGCGAAGCGCCGCCGAAACCTTCTGCCATGTTGAAAACGATATCGGGTCTTGTGCTGCGAAGCTTTTCAAAAGCGTTTTCATCAGCTTCTATGCGAATTACTTCGTGACCAGCTTTTTTTATCGCGGCTTCAACTGCAGAAATTGTTTCTTCATCATCCCACTCAGCATAAACATCGCTTAAACGATGAGAATAGTTGTTGACAAGATTATCATCAACGTAACTATCGGGAATATTGTTCCCGTTCAGAACTTTCTTATCCTGTCCTTCGGATATGTGTTCTGCGGAGCTATGCTCCGTTTCTTTTTTTATATTGTAAGTAAATCCTACCCGCAAAAAATTTGGCTTCTTCCTTACTTTTAATTTATTTTGATGTGAAAACTTTTTTTATACTTCCAAAAACTTCATTGACTCAAAATTTTTTTACGGTACTGTATTCACCATCAAAAACTCTTTGCAAATATAACATTCTAACACTCATAGTCAATAGCTAAACGCAAAAAAATGAAAATATTTTTTTGAAAACTTTTTCAGGAAATTTTTTACAGAAAAAATATTTTTGAATTTTACTTCACATCTTCCCGTGCCGCAAAAAAAATTTATATCATTGAAACAAAATCTCTGCTAAAATATAATTCTCTTTGCTTCAATTATTTTAAGATCAAAAACTTTAAGTCTTTGAACCTTTGTGTCTAGTGACTTTAGCCTATTAAATGAATTGAACTTGCATACAATTAGAAGTATTTTTGCAGTCAGAAAGAAAAATCATGTTCGATAAATTAGAAAAAGTAAAACAGCGCTACAACGAAATTGCAGAACTGCTCAATAAACCCGATGCAGCAAATGATCAGAAGGAATTCCGCAGGCTTTCGAAGGAATACAGTGACTTAACAGATATTGTCAATGCTTACGATGAATATATCCGCGTGAAGGCTCAGCTTGAAGAGAACAAAAAGCTGCTGTACGAGACCAATGACGCTGAAATGAAAGACCTTGCAGCATCTGAGCAGGAAGAACTGCAGGGCAGGTTCGATAAACTTGAAGCTGATATAAAGGAACTGCTTGTTCCCAAAGACCCCAACGATTCCAAGAACGCTATGCTTGAAATACGCGCCGGTACAGGCGGCGATGAAGCAGCGCTCTTTGCAGCTGATCTATATAGAATGTACACCCGCTTTGCCGAAAGAATAGGCTGGAAGTTGGAAATTGTCACATATAATGAATCATCAGGACCAGGCGGACTTAAAGAAGTAATCGTAAGTGTTACAGGCAAAGATATTTACGGTACACTCAAATACGAAAGCGGCGTTCACCGCGTTCAGCGTGTACCTGAAACAGAGACCCAGGGACGGGTTCACACATCAGCCGCCTCAGTTGCAGTACTGCCCGAAGCAGATGAAGTTGATGTTGAAGTAAATCCGGTTGATCTTAAAATTGATGTTTTCCGCTCAGGCGGCGCAGGCGGGCAGAACGTAAACAAAGTTGAAACAGCTATCCGCATAACGCATATACCCACGGGAGTTGTTGTTCAGTGCCAGGATGAGCGCTCACAGCTTAAGAATAAACAAAAAGCGATGAAAGTGCTCCGCTCAAGACTGCTTGAAGCTGAAATTGAAAAACAAAACCAGCTGGTTTCGCAAAAAAGAAAATTAATGGTCGGCTCAGGTGATAGAAGCGATAAAATACGCACATATAACTTTCCCCAAAACCGTTTGACCGATCACCGCATTGGACTTACAATGTACAATCTTTCACAGGTGATGGAAGGTGACTTAGCAGAACTTTTCGAAAAACTCAAAATTGCAGATAGATCTGAGAAGCTTTCGGAAGAACAATCATAAAAAATATGAACAACAAACAATGCCCCAAATGCATGGCGGAAATGAAAAAAGGATTTTTTTATGTCCGCAACAGCGAACATCCCATAATTTTCAATTATGTCGTTTGGGTTGAAGGTGAAAAAAAAGATATCACAAAATTTATGGGATCAAATGCTAATGCTCCGCAATACCCGGTTACTCCGTACAAATGCGCAAACTGCGGATACATTGAGTACTACGCAGACCCCGCCGAAGAATGGCGCAGCTAATATTCCCCTCTCGAGAGGGGTGGCTCTTTAGAGCCGGGGTGTGTTTGATAAACTAATGAAATCGCTTCCTCAATACCTTTGAACGTGAGAAGGAAGCAATCTCATTAAGAAACATTCTTTTTTTCAGTTTCCTATAAAAGCAAAAATCCTTATATTTGTACTTACAGTCCTCTTCAGCATCACCAAAATAATCTATAATTAATTTAATACTATACATGAAACGTACTTTAATTGCGCTTCTTGCCTTCATTTTCAATTCTGCATTTCTGCTTGCGCAGGCAAATTTGCCTGCCGGGTATTTCTTTAAAACACTGCCCAACGGACTTGATGTACTGGTAGTTGAAGATAAAAGCGTTCCGATTGCCACAATTGAAATTAATGTGAAGAACGGCGCTTATACTGAGTCACCTGAGTACAGCGGGCTCTCACACTTCTACGAACATATGTTCTTTAAAGCCAACAAAGATATCCCTTCGCAGGAAGCATATATAAATCGTACCAAAGAGCTTGGTATAGTGTGGAACGGCACCACATCAACAAACCGTGTGAATTATTTCTTCACCCTTCCCGCAAGCAATCTTGATGACGGATTAAAGTTCATGAACAGCGCCATACGTTACCCGCTTTTCCTTGAACAGGAAATGACCAATGAACATCCTGTGGTAAACGGCGAATTTCAGAGGGGTGAATCAAACCCTGAGTTCAATTTATACTACGAGTTCCAGGAAAAAATGTGGGGCAAGGATAAAAGCCGCAAGATACCTATCGGCGATCATGACGTGATACTTTCTGCAACCCCGGAGAAAATGAGGACCATTCAGCAGAAATATTACTGGCCTAATAATTCAATTTTAATTATTGCGGGCGATGTAGATCACAATGAAGCATTTACCAAAGCTGAAGATATTTTCGGTGACTGGCAGCCATCAGGGTTTGACCCGTTTGAAAAATTCCCAATACCCGAGTTTAAACCAATAAAAGATAATGTGTATTTTGTTACCACCAGTGAAATCGCTCAGGCGCCTGTGATCTATATCGGCTGGCATGGACCCGATACAAGGAACGATGTTAAGGCAACTTATACCGCTGACGTGCTTTCTTTTATAGTAAATCTTGAATCCTCCAAATTCAGTAAAGAGTTAGTTGATGCGGGTCTTGCTCTGGAAGCCAGCTTGTACTATGGCACTGATATATATACCGGACCGATTTCATTGAGGATCGTTCCAAACCCGGCTAAGATAAAAGAGTGCATGGCAAAACTTGAAGAGCATATTGAAATGTGGGATACCGATAAATATTTTACCGATGAACAAATGGAAACAGCCAAGAACCAGCTTGCTATCCAGGAAAAATACAGGATGGAACAGACTTCGGGATATTCACACGCACTTGGCTACAATTGGGCGATTAAGGATCTGGATTATGGATTCAATTACATCGATAACATTAACAAAACTACCCGCGATGATATCAGAAAGTATGTGAGAAAATATATCAAAGATAAACCAGCGGTTTACGGCATACTTCTCTCGCCGGAAATGAAAAATAAACTGAACATAAATAAATTTGAAGATCTCTTAAATTAACCAAATAAAAGTAAGTTCAATAAAAATGAATATGAATACATTAAAAATATCGAAAGCCTTCTTTATTATACTTGCGGCAGTATTGTTTGCAAACGGTTCAGTTTTGTTTTCACAGAACACTATCAAAGAAATTGATGTTGACGGCTTTAAGGTGATAATAAAAAATACCGGCAAGGATGTAATAAGCGCAAGACTTTTCGTAACCGGCGGAACTGCCAATTATCCATTGGATAAACAGGGAATTGAAGCCGTTGCATACAGCTATATCATAAAGGGCGGCTCTACTACGATGAGTAAAACTGATTTCTTAGCGGCTGCAGAAAAAATGGGCACAACTTTCGGCAGTGATGCTTCGCTGGATTTCGGTGAGCTGAACATGCAGTGTCTTAAGGAATCATGGGATAAATCGTGGCTTTTATTTACCGATGCGCTTATGAATCCTGCATATGACCCGAATGAATTCACAAATAAAAAAGAACAGTACATATCTTACGCAAGACAGAATGAAGGCGACCCTGACTCACGCTTGGAACGAATAACGGTTGAAACAGCGTTTAAAGGTAAGAACTATGAGAAGGATCCATACGGCAACGAAAACACACTTGCTGCTTTAACACTTGATGATATCAAAGCATTCATTAAAGCAAATCTCTGCAAACAAAGGGCATTCCTTGTTGTAGCAGGTAATGTTTCTGAAAGTGATCTGATTGAAAAAGTACGGTCAACGCTCGCAAAACTTCCTGAAGGCACACCTTCGCCAAAAGAGCAGGTCGCAAAGATCGAGCAGCCGGGGCAGGATATTGAAGCGCGCAAGATATCAACAAATTATCTTTCGGGAATAATGTCCGGTATACCATGGGATTCACCTGATGCAATCGCGATGATGGTGGCAATGAGTATAATGTATGATAAATATTTCGTTGAGCTCCGCTCAAAACGCGGCTTAAGCTACGCACCTGCGGCATACATGAACGGCGATGCGATCACAAACCCGTTCAGCGTTTTTTATATCACTACAGATAACCCCAAAGAAGCTATAAACGTAATGGTTGATATAATTAATAATGTCCGCAAGAGCGGTTTTACTGATGAGGATTTCGGAAGGTCCAAAAAAGCATATCTGACCCGCTATTTTATGCGGCTTGAAACAGCATCAAGTCAAACCCAAAACATCGGCAGGTGGAAACTGCGGGGAAATCTGAATGCATTCGATAACTTTGAAGCACTGGTCAATGCCGTAACGGTACAGGATATCAATCGTGTATTCACAAGCAATACCGGAAACATCAAATGGAACTACCTGGGTGATGAAACAAAAGTATCACCGGAAGATTTTAAACAACTTGAAAAGATCGGTTTCTAAATTGATTACAATATAAAACAAATAACGGACTCAAAGGCTCAAAGAAAAGCATAATATTGTATTAATAACTCATTTTATACCTCGTTCCCAATCCGTCATGGCGGACCGGTTTGGTAACGGAATTATTTTACACTTCATTTTTCCCCTATTCCCATTAACTTTGCAGAATATTATTTCATTAACCTATTTAATACATTAATAATTACAATGCAGCGTGTAAAACTTTTTGAAGCAGCTCATAAAGGATTGCGGAACGCGTTATCCCAATTTTCATATTTGCTTGGCAAATGTGATTTCAACAGTACAGACGATGTAAACAAAATACACTCTCTGGGCAAAGATCTTTGCATGATGCTTAATTCACATGCAAACGATGAAAACACCTTAATACTTGCAGCGCTGGAAGCCAAAGTTCCGGGTTCATCAAAACATGATATGGATGACCACGAAAGGCTTGAGTATGACCAGGATGCAATAGAAAAAATGCTTGATGAAATAAAAGAGCTGAACTCCAAAGGCGAAGATGCCCATGGAACAGGCGCGGAGCTTTACATGAAGTTTTTAAGGTTCCACGGTGAGTATTTACTTCATACTGTTGAGGAAGAGACCGAAACCCAGCGCCTGCTGTGGGAAAACTTTACTGATCAGGAACTTCACATGATTCGCGGAAAGATAATCGGAAGATTTACGCCCGAAGCATTTGAAAAATGGCAGAGCTACATTATGCCAGCAATAACACAAAGCGATCTGCTTGTGATGCTGGGTGGAATGAAAACCAACGCTCCCGAGCAATTCACAAGACTTATGGTAATGGCGGAAAAATTTCTGCCCGCTCAGGAATTCACAGTAATTAAGGAGAAATTAAACTAATATGAACGTAGAAACCATCAAAAGCGGTAAATGTCCGGTATGCGGATCAAATGAAGTGTACGATAACCGGGGCACAAATCAAACTGCTGATAGAAAATATATATCCGTTTCAGCAATGTACAGCTTTTCTGTTGAAGCATTCGTTTGTATGAATTGCGGGTACTTTAAGGAGTTCATTACTGATGAGAGTATGAAAAATGAAAAACTGAAGGAAAAAGTTAAGGAAAAGTGGAATAAAACCTCCAGTGGTAAAATTGGATGAAACGTTAGTGACAAATTATTGACAAATAAATAATGGATTCAACAGCGTCAGGTCGTAAGACCAGACGTCACGGGCTGAGCCGTTCCGTATTTAAATCCCGGTATAAATACATAACTTCACGATGTACTTCTTCCTTGTAATAATTTCCTTATAAAACTATTTTGCTTTCATAACTTAAATGCCAACAAATCCACCTCCGGTAAAACAAGACCCCTTTCTCGCTCTGCGATTCGCGGAGTTCCGCTACTTTTTATTTTCAAATTTCTTTGTAACTGTCGGGCTGCTCATACAGGAGGTCATTATTGGATATGAGCTATACCGCCTGACTCATGACCCGCTTGCTATAGGTATGATAGGTCTAGCCGAAGCGATACCGTTTATACTGCTTTCATTATTCGGGGGACATTACTCCGATAAGCTCAAAAAAAAGAACATCATGATGTGGTCGCTTGCATTCACAATGCTGGCATCCATTGTACTGTATTTGCTCTCATTCAGCCTGCTTACTGTTGAGCACGCCGAAGAGTTTAAGTATGTAATATGGGGAGTCATATTCTTTATCGGAATCTGCAAAGCATTCTTCTTTCCGGCTTCAACATCAATTAAAGCATATTTAGTCCCCAGGGAAGTTTACGCCAATTCATCCACGTGGAGCTCCTCATCATGGCAAACTGGTGTAATTGTTGGTCCCGGTATTTCGGGGTTCCTCTACAGCCTGTTCGGTTTTTCAGGTACGTTGTTATTTGTAATTGGTATAATATTCCTTTCAATAATCGCAGTAGCGCTTATAAAGAACCGCCCGCCTGATCCATCCGACGGGGGCTCAATGCTTGAAAAAATAAAAGAGGGCCTGCGCTACACTTATAAAACCAAGATCATATTTTATTCAATCTCACTTGATATGTTCTCCGTAATGTTCGGCGGCGTGGTTGCAATCCTGCCCGTATTTGCTGAAGATATTCTGCACGTTGGCGCTGAGGGGTTGGGTATAATGCGCGCAGCGCCATCAATTGGCGCTGTACTGGTGCTGTTCGTGCTCTCAAAGTATTCCCCGATGAAGCGTGCCTGGCGGAATCTTTTGTGGGCGGTTGCCGGATTCGGCATTGCGACACTTGTGTTTGCAGTTTCGGAAAATTTCATTCTATCAATTGCTGCGTTATTTGCAACGGGTGCTTTTGACAGCGTAAGTGTTGTTATTCGCGCCACACTGCTTCAGCTGCTTGTGCCGGATAACATGCGCGGCAGGGTAAATGCCATAAACGGCATTTTTCTTTCATCATCAAATGAGGTCGGCGCATTTGAATCAGGCTTAGCCGCCAAATTAATGGGTACGGTACCATCGGTAATATTAGGAGGCGCCGTAACGATGATAATTGTAACTTATATATTTTTCAGAAGTAAAGACCTGCTGAAAAAGGATTTTTCGGGATAGTGTGTAAATTATGTTTTAAAATTGAAAATATTATCCTAATTTTGTCAGCATTAAACATTCATCCATCTAAACCAAAAGAGCTATGTCAGAAAACTCAATTCAGTTCACGGCAAAAATTGCCGAAAACTATGAAAAATACCTTACGCCGGTATTTTTCATTTCAACTTCAAAAGATCTGGTCTCGCATTTAGAGGGCAGTCCAGAAAATATACTTGAGATCGCCGCAGGAACGGGTCAGGTCACAAGAAACCTTATCAAGACTTTTCCGGAAGCTAAGATAACGGCTACCGATATAAATCCCGGAATGCTTGATGTAGGTAAAAGGATTGTACAATCCGGAAATATTACCTGGATGGCTGCTGATGCTTGTGAGCTTCCTTTTGGCGATAACAACTTTGATGCTGTTATCTGTCAGTTTGGCGTAATGTTCTTCCCTGATAAACAAAAGGCTATGCATGAGGCGTTTCGCGTGCTAAAGTCCGGCGGGCAAATTGTTTTCAATACATGGGATAGTCTTGAAATCAACCGGATATGTAAAATTCCGGATGATGTCGTCAGTAAGGTTTTTCCAAATGACCCGCCCCCATTCTACAAAACTCCGTTTTCTATGTATGATCCTGAGGAAATTGAAGCATTGCTTAAAACTGCCGGATTCAATAATATTAAAATAGAAAACAAAAAAATGGAAGGTTATTCTGAATCACCCGATAATGCAGTAACGGCATTTACAGAGGGAAACCCGATCTATTTGCAGATCATGGAGCGCGATCCCGCCATTCTTCCGGTTTTCCAGAAAATGCTGAAGGAAGAACTCATAAAGGAATTCGGTGCTGGCAGATTTACAATACCTCTTTCGGAATTCATAGCAACAGCGGAAAAATAATATGGATAATTTAGAAACAGCGAAAAAATATTACGAAGGCTGGGAAACATCAAATAAGGAATTTTTAAATGTTTCTCCTGACCTAAAGTTTATCTCTCCTGACGGCAATTTCAGCAGTGCAAAAGAATTTCTTGATCAGTGCTGGCAATTCAGCGGAGTTAAATTCCAAAACAAGATTTTTCTTTCAGGCGGCGATTTCGTCGCGGTTAAGTACGGTTTTCCCATGACGGATGGTACATTTAAACCAATAGTTGAATGGTTCACTATCAAGGAAGGCCTGATAATAGAAATACAGGTGTTTTATGAAAAGAGTTAATATAACAATCTCTATAGCGGTTATATTTGTAATTGCGCTTATTCTAAACTGTTATACTTTATATTCGCAATCTCCCTATTTCACAATGAGCTTTACGGTTGAAGATGAAAGCACACTCAACGTTAAGGCAGATTACAAAATTGAGATGACAACCTGCCGGTTTGATTATGACCCGGTAATTCCTTCAGGCGATTACTGGTTTGGCAAGGATACCTCACTTCTTAACTGGGATAATTTACCTGATAGTATGATAAAAAAACTTTCCTGCAATACCACCGAAACCAAGGGAGCGCAATATGAAAATTCAAACCAGGCAATGGTTTGGGAAAATATTTACGCTATTAAAATTATTCGTAATATTACTGATACTATGCTCATCGTTTTTCCTGTGAAGATAAAAAGTTTTGTTACGTACATTAAATTAGGAAGTATCCCTTTCAAAACGGGGTTATATGACCTGACCGATATCATAACTTATACTTTTAAAGAATGGCTGTACATGGAAATTCCACAAAACTATAAATGGCATCCGGGCAATAATACTAAGGGAATATTAAAATCAATAAAATAAAGAAAAATGAAAATAGGAATTTTAGGTTCGGGCGCTGTTGGCAAGGCGCTTGCAATCGGATTTATCGCTGAAGGAAATGAAGTAATGCTGGGCACCCGTGACCCCAAAGCATCAAAAATTATTGAGTGGCTCTCAGGTGCAGGCAAAGGGATAACCGCAGGTACATTTGATGAAACTGCAAAATTTGGTGAAATGATAGTATTATGTCCCTTGTATCGCGCTATTGATGATGTAATAAATATAGCGAAAAAAAACAATTTTGAAGGTAAGATAGTTATTGATACTACTAACCCGATTGCAGAAGAGCCGCCTGTAAACGGGGTGCTTAAAT
>JABFSP010000110.1 GCA_013140565.1 Ignavibacteria bacterium | reverse complement strand
CTAATTATACGGTTTACGATTTCCAGGATATTATCTCAAGTGTTAAGAGTTATTCCTTCAGGCAGATGAATTTAAAGGATTCGCTCATAGTAAGGTTCAGCAGGCATTTTGGCACTGATATATACGGCGAAGTGAAGCTGTATGAAAGGGGAGAGCTGAACTGGAATGACTTCACACAGCGCCCGGTGAACTATTTTGAGGATAAAATTATAAATTCCGAATTGAATTATTTTTTTAATAATTTTATTACATTTTCGGGGGGATACAGGTGGTTTGAGCAGAGAAGGTTTAATTACGTTGATGGTGAGCGGGTTTTTGATAATTATGTCCGCACAACGGGTCCGTTTGTAAAAATACGGGCAGAATGGAAGCGGAATTCAGTGATTGAATTGCTGGGTACGTATGATTATTACAGGTATGGCGATGGCAGTCCCGGCAGTGATAACGGTAATGTGTACCTGAATGCAAGCTGGAATTTTTGAATTAATAGATAAACAGACCTTTCGGGTCTTTAAGACCTGGCAGGTTTTATGGTGAAATTATAAATTATATTGATAAAACACTTTCTTGAAATAAGCTCTGATAAGAAGAACATCAAACTTGTGGAAGACCTGATGCAGAGGGTCAACAGCAAGTTCGGGCTGCCGTATGAAGAATACTGTAAGATGATGATAGCAGTAACAGAGGTCGCTATGAACGCAATAGTACACGGCAATAAGGAAAATACATACAAGAAAGTGAAAATATATGTTGAGCATGATGAAAATAAAATGAAGATCGTTATAATGGATGAAGGTGATGGTTTTGATATCAAGAACCTGCCTGATCCTACCGATAAAGAAAATATACTTGACCTGCACGGCAGGGGAGTGTTTATTGCCCGCGCAATGGTGGATGAGTTTTTCTATCAGCAGATGCCGGGCGGCGGCGGCTCTGAGTTTGTGATGATAGTGAATAAAAAGTAAGGACTGCATAGATCTTTTTAGAGTGATGAATAGTTCCGATCATTAAAATAGAGACCCTTTCAATCATTTAAAAATTCAATGTTATTTGATTCCCGCCTTCGCGGGAATAAGAAGGAATAATGTTCAATAAAATAGGTAACATAAAACTCCTACCACCTGTAAGCTGGTTTAATTTGAAGCAGCTTGCAGGTACTGCGTATAAATCGATCATTTCAACAATTATCGGTGAGCAATCTGACCGCAGGCTCATGCTTGCGCTGGCATCAAGCGAAAAGGAGTTTTATAATTATACCCGGCATCATAAAATTGTAAACGGCAAGATAGAACCTGTTGAAGATTCCAAACGAAAGGAAATGTGGCTGGATTTTATTGCTGATACAGGTGACGGGTGGAATCCAACTTACAGTGTAGCTTATTATGCTTCTAAAAATGAGCTTACACTTTCAGACGGGAAGAATTCATTTTATACCAAACGCGGTGAAGTGCTGGTTTTTGGCGGCGATGAGGTATATCCGGCTGCATCTAAGCAGGGTTACAAAGAGCGATTAATTGCACCGTTTGAACAGGCATTTGGCGATGAAAAGCCCGAGCTTCCGCCCCATGTGTTTGCTATTCCGGGTAACCATGACTGGTATGACGGGTTGGAAGCGTTCACCAGACTCTTTTGCTCTGATCTTGGCTCCCGCGGATTTGGCGGCTGGTTCTCCCGGCAGAAGCGCAGTTACTTTGCTCTCAAACTGCCCAATAAGTGGTGGCTGCTCGCATCTGACGGCCAGCTGCACTCAAACATTGATACCGCCCAGCTTGATTACTTTCGCGCTATTGCAGATGGTCACATGAGCGAGGGCGATAAAGTAATATTATGCATATCTGAACCCGTTTGGATATACGCACACAAGTATAAAAAATTTGGGGGTGAGTATGATGAAAGCGATTTGATTTTCCTTCAGGAAGAAATTCTTAAACCCAAAGGTGTTGAGGTAAAAGTATTTCTGGCAGGTGACCTGCATCATTACCGCAGGCATGAAGAGCTTGATGCTCCTGATCCGGATGCGAATACACAGAAGATCACAGCCGGCGGCGGGGGAGCGTTCCTGCATCCAACGCATGGCGCGGATTTTACCTTGCTAACCGAAGAGAAACAATTGCCCGATCAAAAGCCGCGTGAGTTTGAGCTTAAGAAAAGTTATCCTGATATAAAAACTTCAAAACGATTAGGCTGGCTGAATGTATTTTTCCCGTTCACTAATCCAGGGTTTGGATTTTTGACAGGTATGTTATACCTGATAACAATATGGATAGTGAGCTCTACTTTTCATTTTGATTTTGCGCACAATGTGCGTGGATTTTTTGACCAGACGCTTAGGGCATTCCTTGTTAATCCCGTTGCGGCACTTTGGCTTGGCGCGGTTGCCGCCGGATTTGTTTTCTTCACTGATACACATTCAAAGGTATATAAATGGATAGGCGGCTTAACGCATTTTTTCATGAACCTCTTCAGCATAGCTTATATTGGACTCTTTGCCACATATATCAACAACAGTGTATTTAATGAGAATGTATATACAGGATTCATTTTCATTCCTATAATTGTATTCGGGCTTGGCTGGTTTTTTGGATGCCTTAATATGGGAATATACCTTACGGTATCAATGAACATTTTCGGCAGACATGATAACGAAGCATTTTCCGCGCTGCGTGTGCAGGATTACAAAAACTTCCTGAGGCTGCATATTGATGAAGATGGTACGCTGACAATTTTCCCGATAAAGATACAAAAAGCGGCACGGAAGTGGCGTATGCGCAAAGATGGCGAGAATGTTAGCTCATACATAGTGCCGGAAGACGGCTCGAAACCTGAGCTGATTGAGGAACCGATTGTTATAAAGAGTCATCCCGCTAAGTAAAGGCGCGGGACCAGCAGAAAACGCTGGAAAGGCAAAAATAAAAAGTAAAAAGGCAAAAATCTTAAATAGTCACCCGATGACTTTAAGTCATCGGATGACTGTAAAACTAATTGAACTTAGGTAAAAAAATATTAGTAGTTGGCGCCAACGGCAGCGGAAAAACAACCTTTGCGAAGAAATTATCAAAAATTCTGAATATCACGCATTATGAGTTGGATAACATTTTCTGGAAACCGGACTGGATGGAATCTGAGAATGCGGAATTCCGAGCGAAGGTTGATGATATAACGCAAACTGAAAGCTGGATAATTGACGGGAATTATTCACGTAACCAGGATCTTACGATTTGCAGAGCTGATACAATTATATGGCTTGATGTGCCGTATGTGAAAATGTTATACAGAGTGGTAAAACGTTCATTATATAGGATTGTGACGCAAAAGCCTTTATGGCATAACAACAGGGAAAGTTTCGGGAAATTATTTTCCGGGAGTTCGATTATTCTGTTCGCTTCGCGGACTTACGGCTCAAAGAATGCAAAGTATAACAGGCTTATCAATGGAAGTGAATTCGCAGGAAAAAAATGGATAAGATTAAAAAGCAGCAGGGAGGAGAAAAGATTTTGGAAGGAAATTAACTCATCCGATGACATAAAGTCATCGGATGAATAGGAATTAATGCTTAGTCTTTCAGATTATCAAGTACGTCCATAACTTCTTTTACAGCCTTTGCTGATTCATTTACAAGTTTCATTTCATCATCATTCAGTTTCAGCTCGATAATACTTTCAATTCCGCCTTTGCCTAATATTACAGGAACGCCCATGTAAATATTCTTCAGACCGTATTCGCCATTTAACAGCGCACATACAGGGAAAACACGTTTCTGGTCGCGGATGATCGCTTCAACCATCTGCGCAGCTGCTGAGCCAGGTGCATACCATGCGGAAGTTCCGAGTAAGTTAACAATCTCGCCGCCGCCTTTTTTAGCTCTATCAATTATAGCGTCAAGTTTGGTTTTTTCTATCAGTTCGGTTACGGGAATGCCGCCGATTGTTGTATATCTGGGTAACGGAACCATTGTATCACCATGACCGCCCATCAGAACCGCGGAAATATCTTTTGGCGAAACATTCAGCTCGTCAGCCAAAAATGCTTTATACCTTCCGGTATCAAGAATTCCGGCCATTCCGAATACCCTGTTAGCAGGGAATTTGGAATTGATATACGCGCAATATGTCATAACATCAAGCGGGTTTGATACAACTATGAGTTTTGCATCAGGTGAATATTTTACTACCTGCTCGGTTACTGATTTAACGATCTTAGCGTTTGTTGAAATAAGGTCATCACGGCTCATGCCTGGTTTCCTTGGCAGACCCGAAGTTATTACAACAACTTCTGAACCAGCGGTTTTGGAATAATCATTGGTTGTGCCTGTTACGCGTGTATCGTACATATTTATTGCGGATGTTTCCCAGATATCAAGCGCTTTGCCTTCAGCGAAGTTCTCTTTAATATCAAGCAATACTACTTCGTTCGCAATTTCGTGATGTGCCAATACTTCCGCGCAGGTCGCACCTACGTTTCCTGCTCCTATTACTGATACTCTCAATTTATTTGCCTCTTTGGATTATATTATTAAATGATTTGTTATTTCTTTCGTCATTCATTGAATAAGGGTGAATAAAAAAATAAGCGAGTGAACCAGGGTCCACTCGCTGCTTTAGAATATCTTTTGATCATTAAAAGATCATTACAAAAAAATTATTTGGATTCTGCGGGCAGAACGCTGATCTTTTTCTTTAACCTTGTCTGGTTTGTAAATTTAACGTGACCGGTAATTGTCGCAAAAATAGTATCATCTTTGCCAAGACCTGTGTTAAGACCCGGGAGGAACTTTGTTCCGCGCTGCCTTACGATAATGCTTCCGGCTGATACCAGTTCACCGCCAAAGCGTTTTACGCCGAGTCTTTGGGAATTACTATCGCGGCCGTTCTTTGTGCTTCCTAAACCTTTTTTATGAGCCATTATATATAAAATTAAAAATTTATGATTACTTTATTGTGAGTTTGAATAGAAATCTCTGATTTACTTAATTGTATTGATCTGGATTTCTGTATACTGCTGGCGGTGACCCTTGGTCCTCTTATAGCCTTTTCTTCTTTTCTTCTTGAAGACAATTACTTTATCATCTTTTATATGACCAAGTACAGTCGCTTCAATATTCATAGAAAGTTTAGGAGCTCCAACCTGGAATGATTTTTCATCTTTGCTGAACATTAAAACATCACCAAAGGAAACTTTTGCGCCGACATCTTCTTTTATCCTGTTAATAAATAACCTGTCGTTTTCGGAAACTTTATACTGTTTACCTTTAATATCTACTATTGCGAACATTGTAATATGATTAATTTATTTATTTGCCTCAAAAAAGTGAATAATATCCCTCAAAAACACTCATTATC
>JABFSP010000387.1 GCA_013140565.1 Ignavibacteria bacterium | reverse complement strand
TGTTACCAAGATACGCTCGGTTTTAATTAATAAAGAAATAATCCACCTGGTCAATTCAAAATATGAGCTTGTTGACCCGGTTTTCAGGTTGTGGCTAAAGAACATTTATTTCAAATCATAGTACATATAAGTATATTTGTACATATAATAATATCATATGAAATTCAAAGTATCATGTGCGCAGATATCACCTGTACTGGGTGATATTGAAAAAAACATAAAGCTGCATTTAAAGTTTATTGATAAGGCTATCGCCAAAAAGTCTGATATGGTGGTATTCCCTGAGCTATCGCTCACGGGGTACTCTGTAAAAGACCTGAACCTGGAACTTGCGATGAATCCATACACAAGCAAACTGCTTGAACCGCTGAGACAGAGATCAAAGAAAATTTCAATTGTATGCGGCGGAATTGAAGAGGATGATAATTACGGAATATTCAATTCAGCGTTTTATTTTGAAGCAGGCAAGCTGCAGTTCACTCATAAAAAAGTCTACCCGCCTGATTACGGAATGTTCGAAGAGATACGATACTTTTCGCGTGGCAAGCAGGCAGATGTGCATGATACAAAATTTGGCAAAATTGGCGTGCTGGTGTGCGAGGACCTATGGCACATGTCACTGCCGTTACTGCAGGCATTAAAAGGCGCAAAAGTAATTATTGGTATTGCGGTATCACCCACAAGACTTGCCCTTAATTCAAAAAACAAGATACTTAAGAACTACGAAATTAATTCCGAGCAGCACAGGGCTTATGCCAGGCTGCTTTCAATTTACATGGTGTTCTGCAATCGTGTTGGATATGAGGACGGTGTAAATTTCTGGGGCGGCAGTGAAATAGTTGATCCGTTCGGCACAGTTGATAAAGTAGCTAAATTTTTTGATGAGGATATGATAACATCGGAAATAAACATGAATTCCATCAAACGCGCACGTCAGCTGGCAAGACATTTCCTTGATGAAGATGTTAATTTTCTGAGGAATGAAGTGAATCTGCTGCATGATGAATTGAACAAAATATAGCTAACGTATTATTTATTATTTGAATTTATCATTTAACCATCCCTTAATTGCATTGTTCATAATTTGATCATTGTTTTTTGAAAAATACTCAGCAATTGCTTTCCTGTTTGTGTCAATCAGGAATTTAAGCTCAGAATCCGTATTTACCAAACTTAGCCCCTTAAGAAATTTGGAAAGCACTGTTTGGAATTCTCCCGGTAGCTTAATTGAACTAAGGCTCCTGGTTAAAGAATTTACCAGATAAATAACCAGTTCAACATTTCTCAGTTCAAAATGGGATATGATATTAAGTGTTTTTACATTTACATTTAACGCCTCGTTATTCACCTTTTCATAAGAAATTATCCTGTTTAAATTTATGACTGCATCCTCATAGCTTTTTGTCAGAAAATCAGATACAGCGATAAGGTATAAACATTCAGATTCTTCCCCGCCCGAAATCTTTCCTTTGTACTCTCCAAGATAGGCAAACAGTATCTTTGATACTTTTTCAGAAGCATCAATATCGGGTTTTATCAGGCTGTATTTAAGTTCCTGTTTACTGCAGCCAAGGTCAGAAAGTAGTTTTGAGTTTTCAGGGATCTTCACTCTTTCCGCAAACAACCTTAGCTTATAGATATAAGTTATCATTTCTTCGGGCAGTAACATCTCGTAGCAGCTTTCAATCAGATTGTAAAGTGAAACAATGTAGTTTGTAGGGTTTTCAAACTTAACATCTTTCCTTGTTTCAATATGCTCGACAAGTTTCTTTCTGAATCTGTATGTACCCTTGATATCATCACAGTACATACTGATAATTGAATTGGTATTATAAAAAGATGCCAGAGCGGCAAATGACAGTGCTTTTTTCTGAGAGCTTAGAACTGATCGTTTTCTGAAACCAAGCAGTTTATGGTTGTATTTTTTCCCGGTTGAAACTGTATCGGAAATAGTTTCACGGATCTGGTATTCAATGCATCTGTATTCACTGATATTATTGATCTTTGCAAGTATAGTTTTCTCTTCTTCAAACAAGCTCAATATAACCCCGGTCTTCTTTGCAGGAGTGATCAATTCTATAACAAGGTTTCTTTCAAGTCTGATTATTTCAACAAGCCTGAGAAAATTATCTGATATATATGCTTTTCTTTTTGTTTTTTTCAATTGTTCATAAGCTTTGCTGTACAGCGTCCGCTTATACATAAGATCAATAAAAGAAATCTGCATTTTGATCATTCCGTCAGAACTTGCAGTTGTATTCAGATTGATCAGAATATTTACAATAATTCCATACAGGTAATTCTTCGAGACCGAAAACGCATTTTTATTCCTGCATCCGGACTTTTTTATTATATCATCTTCAACATATTTGCCTGCCCGGCCAATTGATCTGATACTTCTGAATATCCGGCGATATTTCCCGGACGCGTTGTTCTTTAATAATGCGCGGTTAACGGCTATCAGTTCCCTGCGATCAAGTGACGATATCAGTATAAAAAGGCTGTCATTCGCTCTCAACTTACCTAATTTAAATTTTATTTAATTGCTAAATATAATACAATTTTAGCATTAATATGAGTTCTAAATCATTCAATTTACCTAATTTTAAGCTGAATTTGATTTTTTTAAACATTTATTAAGCATTATAATTGATCAATTTAAAAATATAACATGAATGCACTTCGTCAGATTTTGAGAATTATAGTTGTCATATTTTTGATGTTAAATGAATCTTATTCTATGGTGCCTGAATGGATCACTTTCACCACATCAAATTCGATACTTCGAAGTAATTTTATTACAGCACTTGCAAAAGAACCCGATAATACAATTTGGGTTGGAACGTTCAGCCACACAGTTACCGGGCTTGGTGGAACCGTAAGGATATCGGGGAATTCATGGAGCCTGTTTGATACTTCGAATTCCGGAATTAAAAATAATACGGCTATTTCAATCGTTGTAGATAACAATAATAATAAATGGTTCGGTTGTGCTTTAAAGATCGATGGTTTTACAGCCTCGGTATTGGATAGCGGCGGTTACAGCAGGTATAATGGCACAACATGGTCAAACTGGCAGTCCAATCTATTTTGGTCAGATAATATCCAGGACCTATCAATTGATAGAAGTAATAACAACCTGTGGTCAGCAGTTGGTACTTTTTTTATACAGGGAAACCCGATACACGGAACAGTTGCTATGTTCAACGGGTCTGCGTGGACCTTCTTTAACCGCGCATTTTTTGGATTACCGAATAATAATTCTTTCCGGAGCATTCTGGTTGATAATAACAATATTAAATGGATAGGGACAATAAATAACGGGTTAATTAGATTTGACGGAACAAATTACACAATCTTTAACAATAACAATTCCCAGATACCTTCTAATAATATATATGATCTGGAAATGGCACCTGATGGGACCCTTTGGGTTGGAACAGATTTCGGGCTTGGCAAATTCGACGGCACTGACTGGACAGTATACAGAACGTCAAACTCAGGGTTAAGTTATAACCTTGTTACAGATGTAGCCATTGAGAATAATAATACGATCTGGGTAGGCACATTAAACAGCCTGATGAAATTTGACGGTAACAACAACTGGACAAAATTTGACACAGCGAATTCTGAAATACCGGGTGGTGTGGTAGACCAGATCTTAGTCGATAATTTAGGTAACAAGTGGATCGGTTCAAGAGATTTCCAGATTGGTAAAGGATTAACCGTTTTCAAAGAAGGCGGCGTTGTGGGCTTGAACAATTCAATAACAACTTTACCTCAGAGTTTCTTTCTTAGACAAAACTATCCTAATCCGTTCAATCCTTCTACAATAATTGAGTTTGAAATTCCAAAAGAAAATTTCACGGAACTAAAAATTTATGATCTGCTTGGGAAAGAAGTGGCAGTAATAGTAAGCGCACATTTGAATCACGGCAGGTACACTTACAACTGGGATGCAGGTTCTTTGCCTGGTGGTGTGTATTTTTCGAAGCTTACAAGCGGAAATTTTTCAGATGCAAAGAAGATGGTGCTGGTGAAATAAAGGGTATTTTATTAAGACTTCCACGACACAAATCAAGAACAAGGGGCTACAGACCCTTGTTCATAGCGAAGGATTACTTCAGCATCTTCTTCAAAAATCCGGCAGTAAAGGAATTTTTACTCTTTGCGACCTCTTCGGGGGTTCCTTTTGCAACAACTTCGCCGCCTTTGTTTCCGCTATCGGGTCCGATATCAATTACGTAATCAGCGCATTTTATTACTTCAAGGTTATGCTCAACAACTACAACGGAATTACCCTTGGCGATAAGTTCATTAAAACACTTCAGTAATTTTGATATGTCATACAAATGCAGACCCGTTGTAGGCTCATCAAAAATAAACAGCGTCTTCTCCCCTGCCGTCTGAAATGAAAGATGGAAAGCAAGTTTAATTCTTTGTGCCTCGCCTCCTGAAAGAGTTGTGGCTGATTGTCCAAGCCTTAAATAGCCAAGACCTACCTCATCAAGTATCTTAAGCTTTGCTGTGATGCGGGGATAGTCCTTAAAAAAAGTTATCGCTTCAGTTATACTAAGCTGTAATACATCGCTGATACTTTTTCCTTTATATTCTGCTTCCAGTATTTCGCTTTTATAACGCTTCCCTTTGCATACATCACACTCCAGGTATATATCAGCCATGAACTGCATTGCAATTTTTATTACCCCTGAGCCTTCGCAGGTTTCACATCTGCCGCCCGGCACGTTGAAGGAAAAATTGCCCGCTGAAAATCCGCGCAGCTTGCTTGCAGGCAGGCTGCCGTAAACATCACGGATTAGATCGAATATCTTCATGTAAGTCACCGGATTTGAGCGCGGTGACCTGCCGATAGGCGTCTGGTCAACAAGCTCAATAGCATTTACGTGCTGGTGACCCGTAATTTCACGGTACTGCCCGATCTTTTCGTTATATATTCCTTCAAGGCGTTTTTTGATCGCACCGTAAAGTATATCGCTTATTAAAGTTGATTTACCGGAACCGCTTACGCCAGTTATACAAACAAATATTCCAAGTGGAATATCAACATTCAGATCTTTCAAATTATTTTCAGATGCACCGCGGATAGAAATTACGTGACCGTTGACTGCCCTTCTTCTTGCGGGCAGATCAATTTTCATTCGGCCGGTCAGGTATTTTGCGGTTAACGAATCTTTTGATTTAGCAATATCTTTGATATCACCTGCAAAAACTACTTCGCCGCCGAACTCACCCGCTTTAGGGCCGATATCTATCATATAGTCACTGGCGTTTATCATATCGGGGTCATGCTCAACTACTATTACTGAATTCCCGATATCA
>JABFSP010000329.1 GCA_013140565.1 Ignavibacteria bacterium | reverse complement strand
GAAATATACAGTATATAACACATAATCGGTAAAATGACATAAAAAAAGCTTCCAGATATTGTTACCTGGAAGCCTTCAATTTGAATAACGATTTAGAAATCAGTTCTTTTTTACGGTTATGATTTCCATGGTTTTAAACTCTTTACCATCGCTGCCCGGTCCGTACATTTCCATTTTTACAGTGCCATCGCTGTTATACGTAACAACCTGTCTTACATCAACCATGTTACCTGACATTGGGTCTACTGTTTTACCTGTATAATTGATCTGTTTTGCAGCTTCATCCCATTTGCCTGTCATATACATAATGCCGCTACCCATATTATCTATCCATGTTGTCATAAATACTTTGGCTGCGTTATCATATCCTTCGAGTGAAATACCGTCAAAAGGCATGCCCATCATGCTGCCGCTGACTTTAGTTGAAAGATATCTTCCGCCGAGTATCATTTCTGATACGGCGGTTGCTTCGGATACTGTTGGTTCAGTACCGGGAGCCATCCACCAGGATGTTTTCATTGTCCATGTTCCTACACCCTTTGAAAGCATTTTCTGCATATCGCCGGGCGTCATATAGTCCATCCATTTTTTCATATTGTCATCCTGAGCGCTTGTGCTGCCGGTAAAAACTATCACAGTAAAAAGAGCAATGAAAATTAAAATTGATTTCTTCATGGCTGTTGAGATTAAATTTATAAAAAATCCCGTTGATTAAACGGGATCTAAGTTAATTGATAAAATTTTATTTTTTTCTTTTTTGTGAATAATAAGCAAAGCCTATGAGCATTGTACCCATAATCATGCCTATAAGACCGCAAAGCTTGCCGCCTGCTTTTTTAACGACAGTTGTCATTTCGATATCTTTGCCAAGATCAGCAAGTGTGTATGAATATTTTACTTTTTGTCCGTCTTTTGTTCCGTTGGTGGAAACGATCTCAGATGGCATTGTGAATTCATAGGTAACTTTATAGTCGCTTGCGCTCATCTGTTTTGCGGCTGAAGTATCCTGCAGTAGAATGTATTTTAATTCCATTCCGTCTTTGTGTTCTTTCCAGGTGACTTTAGCGCTTTCAAATCCTTTTGCATCGCTCAGTTTATTAATATCTTTAAATGTGAGTTCAATATTAACATGTTTTGTCGAGTCATCAAGTTTTTCTTCAACTTTGATGCTGGTTACATCTGTATTGCTGCTTTTGTACTTATCTTTGGCTTTTGCCTCGTCAAATTCAAACTTACCAAGTGTTGTACCCATCGAAAAATTCTTCATGCTGCTCCAGTAGTGTATCTTCATCGAGCCCGAACCATCTTCTTTTAAAGTGGTATTCTGGTCGTAATTTACACAACCAACTAAATATATTGATACTGCGAAAATGAATGCAGTTAAAACTGACATTAGTTTGAACCTGTTATTCATTATTACATCCTTCCTGTATTGTTTGTGGTATTTACAAATATAAATCAAATAAAAATAATATCAAATCCTTATGATTACTATATTTAAGATTCGGCTATTTTAGTATTGAAGTCCCGTATTTATGATCTTCCGTTATAGAGACAGGTAGTTTACCCTTAAACTTAACAACTCCTGAAATGGCCTTTAGTGAAGCCTTTATGGCATAATCAGAGTCACCATATGCGCAAATATACGATGGTATTGACGGGAATTCTTTAAGCAAATATGGATTGCCAAGTGATACAACTGTGAGATTCTTGCCGGCTGCCTTAAGCCTGTTTACCAGATCGATGTTTTGAGAAGAGATGGAGATTTTGCCTGTACCAAATCGCACTTTTGCGTATATGGTTACTATAATATTATCATAGCCTGAAAGCGAATTCATTGAACCTTTCAGTTCACTATCCATTGATGAACTTGTTGCGGTATAGAAACCGCATCCTTTAAAATAATCGGGGGCAATTGTTTTAAGATAATCAGTATTATCGAGGTCTCCGCCCTCGCTGATTATAACGAATGCTGTTTTGCCTTCAGTGTTATTTTTAAAAGGCATAATGTTGTCATCATCTTTAACAAGCGTAATTGATTCATCCGCAATCTGCTGCGCAAGATCATTCGCTTCAGATGTGTTTATGGATTTGTATATATCTGCTTCCTGTACTTCTTTATGCTGAAACAATCCGAGCCATTCCTTGACTTTAAGTATCTTCTCAGCTGAACGGTTAATTCTCTCTTCGGAAATTTGCCCGCTTTTCACTGCTGATTCAATGGCATTTAGTGTAGCATTTTCATCAAGAGGCATTAGGATAAGATCTATACCAGCATTAACACACATTACAGCAACTTCTGAAGTAGAAAAATATTTTGTGATACCCTTCATGTTCAAAGCATCTGTTACAACAAGGCCTTTAAAATTCATCTTGTCTATCAGAAGCCCCTGCACTATCTCCGGAGAGAGCGAGGCCGGAATGTTTGGCTGTGATTCAAGTTCAGGGAATGCCAAATGCGCTATCATAACTGAAATAACACCTTTATCAATTGCGTTCTTGAACGGAACCAGTTCAATTGAATTCATTCTATCCATGGTGAAATTCAACTGGGGCAGGTCATTGTGTGAATCAATATCAGTATCACCATGACCCGGAAAATGCTTTGCAGTTGCTATAACTTTACCATCCTGCAGTCCTTTTATCATCGCTTCAGACATCCTTGAAACCAGCTGCGGATCTTCGCCAAATGAACGTACATTTATTATTGGATTGTTTGGATTATTGTTCACATCACAAACCGGTGCATAGTTCTGATGGATTCCCATTAGCCGGGTTTCGCGTGCTATTTCCAGTCCCATTTTGTAACACAGCTCTTTATTATCAGCAGCTCCAATAGCCATATTATTCGGAAAGAGCGCTCCATCGGTAACACGCATCTTTGTACCGCGCTCAAAATCACTGCTAAACAATAGTGGTACCTCTGAATTTGACTGAAGGATATTTGAGAGCCTTGCATAATCTGATGAACTTCCTTTAAAGAAAATAAATCCGCCAACTTTTGTATCTGTGCAGAGTTTTTTTAGTTTTTTAACTTCAGCGGAACTTTCGTTGAAATTTTCAGGAATAGCGCTCGCAACTATCATCTGCGCGATTTTTTCCCTGAGTGTCATTCCAGATAATTTCTTTTTCATAAACTCTCCGGGCTGTTCCCTGAAGTTCACAGGATTTTCTGTTTTGTTTTCTGCAGGGTTGTTTTTTTCAGCTTTGTTAAATGTTATCAAAGCAAAGGTTATGATTGCGAGTAAAGCCATACCGGTCAGAATTTTCATTTTCAGGTATTTTAAATTTTTCATTTAAATACGATTAATTACAAAATTAAGGATTTTATTCGAAAAATGAAATTTTCCACGTCCATACTTCATAATATAGCTATAATAGCTAACTGTATTGTTTATTGACATCACGATTTAAGTTAACTAATTTGAAGACAATTAACTCAATATATTTCATCAATTAATTTCCGTAAAAAATGCGGATGGGGGAAAAGATGAATAAATTAATTTACACATTAATCGTCATTCTGGTTTATGTAACGCAATCTTTTGCAATCGGGCAGGAATGGGCTTCACGTCATAACGGTGCCGGAAATTCACTCGATTGGTCTTATGCTATTGCCATTGATCCGCTGGGCAATATTGTTGTTACCGGTTACAGCACCGGTGCAGGTACAGGGAAGGATTATAGAACCATTAAATATAATACTACCGGGGCAATTCTCTGGGAATCCTTTTTTAATGGACCTGTAAACGGAGGCGACTATTCTAACGCACTTACTATTGACGCAACAGGAAACATTTACGTTACAGGCAGAGTAGATTATGGTACTGCCGGAGCGGATATTGTTACAATTAAATATAACGCATCCGGTGTTCAGCAGTGGATGGCCAGATACAATGGTCCGGGCAACGGTTTTGATGAAGGAAAATCAATTCATATGATGAATGATGGTAGTGTGATAGTCGGGGGAAAAACTACCGGAACTTCATCAGGCTGGGATTTTGTAACAATCAAGTATAACTCTGATGGAACTCAGGCCTGGTCTTCTATATATAACGGAACCGGTAACAATGAAGATTATGTAGTATCTGCTGATATTGACAACAGCAATAATGTATACGTAACTGGCTACAGTGTAGGGGCAGGTTCGGGTTCAGATATAGTTGTTATAAAATATAATAATTCCGGTATTGAACAATGGCAAAAAAGATATAACGGTGCCGGGAACGGTGGAGACGCAGCTGTAGGTATCAAAGTTGATGCTGCAGGAAACATAATTGTTTGCGGATCAACAGATATGGGAGCAGGACAGAAATTTAATTTCCTGACGCAAAAGTACAATTCAGGAGGCACTTTGTTATGGGAAAAGCAGTATAACGGATCATCAAGTGATATTGATTTGGCAACTGCTATGACAGTTGATGCTGCAAATAATGTTTACCTGACAGGATTAACGACACAACTTTTTGGTACCAGGTTAGATTCAAACTACGGAACAATAAAATATGATCAGGCAGGAAACCAGCAGTGGATAAAATTCTACGATGGTCCGAACAATTCAGTTGATGTTGCACGTTCAATTTTTGTTGACGAAAATATGAATGTGTATATCAGTGGAAGCAGTAAAGGCGCAGGTTCAGATGATTATGCTACGATCAGATATTCACCTTCCGGAACGCAACTATGGGTTATGTCATACAATGGTACTGGCAATTCCAACGATTACAGCTCATCGGTTGTTGCGGATAATATCGGCAATGCGTACGTAACCGGAAGAAGTTTCGGTTCAGGCACTGATTATGACTATGCAACCATCAAATACGGTGACCTCGTCGGTATTCAGACTGTTGGCAATGAAATTCCTGAAAGGTTTTCACTGGAACAGAATTATCCGAACCCGTTTAACCCGAATACTAAGATCAGATTTTCATTACCCGAGCAGCAAAGTGTTTATCTTAAAATATTCGACGCGATAGGCAGGGAAGTAAGTTCGGAATATTTGGGTGAACTGAACGCCGCTTCGTATGAATATAATTTCAATGCAGCGAAGTTCACAAGCGGAATTTATTTCTACAGAATTATCACCGGGAAATATTCTGACACCAGAAAAATGATATTGGTTAAATAGCTAAATTGATTAATAGTTAAATTGAATGAAACAAGTTAAGCCGGGTGATCTTTTTACCCGGCTTTTTTGTTAGTATATTGTGAAAACTAATATTTTAAATCAAAAAGATATGTTGTTATTCAGACATTTATTTTATATATTTATTTCAGGAATACTTAAAAAGTGAATTTTTTGCAGTATTTAGTTTAACTTCTAACTTCTATACGGTATTGT